>JABJCF010000251.1 GCA_018665625.1 Nitrospina sp.
CTTACTACAGAAACACTAGCAATAACGGAAAAGCATCAATTATCGGGCCATCTTTTCCATAGCATGAATTCATCATGTATGGCTGGAAGTCCTTGTTTTCGATAGAATTCGGTTAGCTTTTCAATAGAGAATGTCTTTTCTCCCGAGAGCAACTGCAAAAGTTCCATTAACCAAGATTGTGCGATCTCTTCACTACGTTTTCCAAAGAGAACCTCTTCAGAATATAAATCTACATGCTCGCTCAGCCCCATTTTTTACGATTTCCAATCTTGAGGACCGGTGAGATGGCCGAGCTGAAAGTTGTTCCTAAACCAGTTGTAAATGCAACCGTTTGAGCCCCCGAAAGCAGCAGCGCTGTCGTTGAGATTTGATCATAGCTCGGACAGTCCAAGACATAGACGCCATTAGGGGAATCAATGGGGAGGGACTCCCCATATACCAAATAGCCAACAACCGGCTTACTACCACATTTTTTCAGCGCCCCAGCCGACTTTAGTCGGGCATTATGAAGCCCTCCTCCCTTGTTTCCCGGTGCGATATCCTGATAACCAGAAGCCGAAATCGGGTAATTCCCACAAAGTCTATCAAATCTAGGAATCAAATCCAGTAACCACTCTCGTATCTCCAGTGACGTTGCTCTGGCAGCCAGCAATTCCATGGAACCCTCAAATTCCGGTGTTTCCGTAATGATCACCCGTCCACCATTTTCAATAATCAAATCGGAAAGAGTACCGAGAACCGCATTTGCTGACACACCCGAAAATCGGTCGGAACCACCGCATTTCAGCCCCAGTGTCAAATATCGCAATGGAAGCTCTTCCCTTGCAGATTCATTCCCTACTTGCATTGCCTTTTTTCCCTGAATCTCAGCGATGCTTTTCAATGCTTCATACTCGGACGTGTAACTTTGAATGGAGGAGAGAAAAACCCTACGGTCAAAATCATAAACATCTTCGCGTAATACACCCACAATATTTCCAGGTAATGCCTCATTTAACGACAGGTGCTCACAACCAAGTCCTATCAGGATGATCGCCCCAATATTGGGATGATTCATAGCCCTGACCAGCAGTTTGACCAGTTCCCGTTTTGCGTCACCGGTTGGCATTCCACAGCCAAAATCATGGGTACAGGCAACAACATCGTCTACGTTTTTAAATTGATCTGCAAATTGCATTCGTATCAAATGTGCGATATTTATTGAAGCTGTTTCTGAACACTTAACAGTATTCAAAACCATCACCTTATTTTTGATGCCGGCCCCTACAAGTTTTCCCTGATGATACCGTGAGTATCCTTTCCAGAACAAGTGATCTGTTTTCGGTGTTTCAGGAATAGACAAATACCGATCAGGAATTAGGATTACGTCTTCATCATCCTTCAAGGGGCGCATATTACCATCCGTTTCAGAACAAATCACCTGAACCGCATGGATAGGTTTTGATGCCACCCCAATCGGAACACCGAAAGCGATTAGTTTCTCCCCTTGAGAAATCCCCGTAACAGCGATCGATTCGCCATCTCTGGCTGGTTCCATTATCACCGACTTAGAACCGAGGTAAAGAAATTCATTCTTCCCAATTGCCGAAATAACTAGTGCGATATTGTCAGATAACATTCCATTCTTAACATCACTATTTGCGACCATACATTTTGTATTGATTGGATAAGTCATGGCAGCATCTATTTCTTGATTTTATTCAAGTAAGCCTCGGCGAGCCAAAGCCCTTCTTCATCACGAACATCAATGGTTGCCCAAAACCGTTCAATCGGAACCATATCGATTTCTTCGCCGTAGGGTGTGTCTGTTTGTAACAAATCATGTCGAAAGAGAGAACAAATTCCGGCAATTTCCTGATGCATATTGATTTTGGCGTTGTCACCATGTCCCTGCATCCGTGTTATCCGCCCTCTTTCATCCTGTCGCCAAAAATTGTAATGAACTGGATAAACCGTTACCAAAGAATCCACCGGATGTTTTCGCACAGCAGCGGTAACCTGCTGAATAATGCCTTGTGGACGCAAAGGATGTGTAATTTCAAGAAGCATTAGGTAATCAGAACCTTTCCCATTGTTTTGAGCCCAGGAACTGACATGGGCCAGAACATCCAGATTTGAGATATTTTTTTCGCTCAAGAAAGGGGGGCGAAAATATCGAATGAACTTTGGATGATCCAGACAATTAGTTAGAAAAGGCTCAAATCGTTGGTCATCGTAGGCGATAATCACCTGATCCAAAACATCCACTTCCCGTAATATTTGATCGAATGTATACTCCCAAAGTACTTTTTTCTTCAGAACAAACTTTGGCGAACCTCCTGCATCGAAGCAATCCTGGTAGCGGATTGGAACAACAGCGTTAATTTTCATGGGCAACGTCTCTCCAATACTTTGCTAAGTCAAATCCTTATTAATCAATTCTATCATTCGAACTACGCGATTTGCCCTAGCCTCACTTTGATTATGATGCAAACCATGATGATGGAACACTCTGGCCGTTGGTTCATAGACAATTAAGGAACCGTTTCGAAGAACTTTCTTTGCCCAATCCCTGTCCTCTACACCGTGAATATCTTCACTAAAGGAGACCTCTTCCCAAACATTTTTTCTAATCATTGAGTTTGCGTTATGGAAGAAAAAGTCGCGTTTCTGAATTTTGCGATCCAGTCCGAAGGTTGTCCAGAGATCTCGTTTATCAAAGGAACTACTATCAGGCAGTGGTTCCTGTTTTCCATAAACGGCAACCACATTGGGATCATTAAAGTTCATGACCATACGAGAGAGCCATTGATCATTTACTGGAATACAATGTCCTGATAAAATCGCGATTAAGTCACCGGATGTGGCCTTAATTCCCCAATTTAGAGAACGGGAGAAATTGAAATCTTCATCGGAGATTGTAACCACTTTGCAAGCGTATTTTTCTGCGTATTCCAATGTTCTATCGGTTGAATCATTATCAACCAAGATAATTTCAAAATTTGGATAATCTTGGCAGTGTACTGCAAACAGACAGGAATTAATCCACTTCTCTTCGTTTTTTGCCCTAATCACGATGGAAATCAGTGTATTTTGCATTACTCCAACCCAACAAAATGTCCAAAAGTTAAGGGTTCACCCTGTGATATTTGATAACGAAGGGTTTGATTCACGACCTTCTTTAGGATCGCAGGACTAAGCCCTTTTGAATCGGTTTGGATCACAACCAGATCTTCTTCTCTGAGCTTCTCTCCAACCAAAATTTTCCGGTTAACCGATAAAGAGATGTTGTGGTCTTCGATCAGATCCACCTCTTCAGGTGAGAGAGGCCTTGTTCCTTTTCCGTTGTATAGAAGGTTTAAACGGTGAATAAAGTCACAGTTATCGTCAATTTTCGAGGGGATAATCAAAGCTTCCGGGTTGATCAAAACAGCTGTCTCAATTTGTCGGACCTCCTCAGCAACCACTGCGCAAGCGCCGTCAAAGTGTGCTTTTAACCAAGCCAATTGTTGATAATATGGACGTACGGGTATGCCCCGTGCGTCAAAACAAATTGTGAAATCACTCCCTTCCAGAAAGTTGATGATAGTGGTAAAGGAGTTGTGATTAATGCCATTAATCGCAATATAAAACGGGCGCTCAGTTTTGATCACCGCTTCAATCAGAAAAAGATGGGCTCCGTAACCAGCCGGGATAAACCACCAGACATGCTCTCCCTGCCAATTATTGATGGTCTCAATCGTGCGAACCTCGACCAGTTTTGGAAAAGAGTCACTCATTTCTTCTTTCTGGTCGGTCGCGATAAAATGCCCCAGCTTTTCTTGCGGATATTTCGTGGAAGCAAAATCCATGGACATTGGAAACCAAAGATTCATTAAAATCTCATTTTGATAAGCGTGTTTCTATTGTAACGGGAATGGAACCAATACGTAAACTCTCTCCGGCAGCCTCAAGAACAGCGGTGGAAATAAGTGCCGCCTGAAAAGAGGGTCTCTCTTTTTCGATTGTTTTCAGGTCGATGTTCCCACTAATGAAAGATGAAACATCAGAAATAAACTGAAGGATACTGCTGATCCCGTAACCAGAAAATGTCAATTTACCAGATACAGGATCCTGATGGCAGATATTGAAATAAGGGTTTACATCCTGTACACCCTGATCATCTAGAACAATCTGAACACCTCGATGTTTTTGATCAGCTTGGAATCGGCCTTTTGTTCCAACCATATTAATTTTTTGATCAGACATGGCCGAAGTGCAATTTGGATCAATCCAGTTGGTAATATGCGTTGAGATAAATGGTTTTCCATTCTCTTTTTCCCACTCGACAACAACCTGCATTGAATCCCAGGTATCTACACCTTGTTCAGGAAGGAACTCTTTCTGCCCCCAGGCAGTTACCTTTAAGGGGTGAAAACCTGTCACATATAGAATCAGATCCACATAGTGAACCCCCAGATATTGAAAAATATTCGTTTGGTCCGCCCAGGATCTGAAAATATCTGTTGGGATCATCTTTTTCTGACTATACTCAATCACTGCATATAACAGTTCGCCCAAATCCCCTTTTCTGATTCGATCCAACAACAGAAGGTTAGAGTCATCCAATCGTTTGTGGAACTCCACTTCGGCAACAACATTGTTTTTTTTTGCCACGATAGCCATCCGTTTTGCCTCTTCAAGGGTGGAGGCCATCGGTTTGACCAAAAGGCAGTGGAGGCCTCTATCTAGAAGTGGAACAGTTACATCGCAGTGTAAATGATCCGGTACCGAGACAATAGCCACATCGGGAGAGAATTGCTCGCAAGCTTGCAAGTAGGCTTTTTCATCGACCCCAGATTTTGGAAAGGCAACTCCCAGGAATTCAACTCCCATTTTATCAGCCAACTCTTGACTATGATTTAATGCATACTCGGCGGAATCCTTGTTTGTTGTGGCGATTGCTATTTTACCGACCTGTCCGATCTTACGTGCTTCCAGCAGAGCAGGCATGATCGTTCCATAAGTAGAGGTGCCTCGTCCGGTCACATACATTCCACCACCTACAACAAGAACATTTAAAGGCTGTTTCACGATTAATTCTCCTGTACCTATTCAATTTTTTCGACGATGGGATCATAAAGGATCTCTTCGTTTTCCCCACGAGAGCGAATGATATAATCAATCAATCTCAAATCTTCCGCTGTTTTAATAATAATTCCAGTCTCCTTGCTGACCGGATAGAATCCTACTTTGCCTGTAAAGAAAGCATACCCTTTAACTTCCATTGCCTCAACAAATGGGACTAACCGCCACATCATGATTGAGTAGACAAATGGCTGCACAGGAATCAGATCCTGAGTTTGGGCGAACTTGCCATCTTCAACAAAATTGATTGGTCTGTTTTGCCATGCAGTATGAACCAGCTTGTTTTCAACTGTGATTAAGCTATCCAGTGCCTCCAGTTGGAAATAGTCGATCACTTTCTTTACTTCGCCCCCGGTCTGCAGCGGAGAAGTGGGGTTTACCCAGGCGACAATATCACAGGGATTATTTTGCATAAAATCAAGTACGACATCATCCGATTTTGTGGTGGAGCTTCCAAGCTCGTCAGGACGGTGATAAAATTCCACACCATACCGCTTCGCAATCTCTTCAAAAACCTTGCTATCTGAGTTCAGAATAATCCGGTCAAAAGCCCCGGAATCTTGAGCCGCTTTAATCGTATAATAGATCATCGGCTTGCCATCTATGAGCGCAAGATTTTTCATCTTTAAGCGAGTGCTTCCAATACGAGCTGGAATCATTGCAATGATTTTAGAATATTTCATTTTTAAAAAATCCTAATATTTTGTTGACAGCCAATCAATCAATTTTTGACCGTAAAATACTGCTGAGTTTCTATATCCATTCATCCAGTCTGTAGTCCAGAGGTGCGATATATATTTATTCAACAAAGGAGCTGGTTTACTTTATCCTCGCCCCATTTTTCAGAATATTTTTGCACAGCCTCATGCAAGATGCTCTCTTTATCCATTTTCCTTTCGAAGCCCTGGATCAACCATTGCATAAATTGACCAATTCTTGCGGCAGCTTTCCCGTCCCGAAAAGGATCCGCCTGATCCAAAAAACCCTCAAACCTTCCAAATTCAGGGAAGCACACCGGTTCCATCCAGTAGGATTCAAGCGATTTCCATAAGGTTTCCCAATTTTGGAAAACAACATTACCTTCTTCGATCCGGTATAAGGAACTTACTTTCCACCCGTTTTGATCCAGAATCAGAGTTCGAGTTCCGCTAAGAGCGGCTTCCAAAGCGGCGGTACTGGCATGGAGATACCCGTGAATCGCAACATCCGATGCCAAAGCAGCAGCTGCTGGTGGTATAGAAGAAGATCCGGAGCTTTCCTCAAATAGATAACATCTTCCAGTATCTTCCAACTTTCGTAGTAGCTCTGCAGTTTTTCCAAGACGTTTTCTTAGATTTGCCGGTTTTTTGGGTTTAAAAATCAGTCCAATTTCTTGATTCTCTTCCGCCTTTCTAAGCAAAAACTCATAGCTTTTTGCCATATGTTCATGTCCATGGCCCCAACGACCATCCCCAGTTGAATTCTCATCAAAGTAGGCTAAAACCTTTTTTGCTCCATGCTGTTCCAAGTTTTTTCGCAATACCTCTGCTTCTGATCGAAGCAGAGAGAAACGATGATCTCCCGGGTAACCGACAGCAATATGGTAAGCTGCTTGAGAACCACTAGAGATTTCCACTTCTGCATTTTGGGGGGAAAAGCCGAAAATGATATCTACATTGGTAGCCAAGCTCGGAGCAGAAATGTCTTCAAAAGCACGTTGCCAGATTACCATAATACCCCCGGCCTGTTGCATGGCCTCTGAAATGGCATAATGCTGATTGTCCCATTTATTTTCGGAGATATAAGCCTTTACGTTATACCGCTCAAAAAACTCCCTCCAATAAGCGACTTCAAAAAAAAATCGGCTCTGTTCTCTGTTTAAAAACCGTCTTTCCCTCATAAATGGAGAATTCTTTTTTGCGGAAATAATAGGCTCACATTTTTTATTGTTTCCATGGAAAACCGGAATTGCCGGCGCCGTAGTCAATTTTGAGTGGTGAGAAACTAATGAAAAACCACTAGTTTGTACGGCATCCCATTTTTCTTTTGTTACATCCATGCGGGATTGGTGAACAGACAACAGGATATTTTTTGCCGGTATCCCCGACTGTTGCCAGAAAAAAAGATCAGAGTAGAGAGAATGATTCACAATCTCCGGAACTCGCGTTATTGGAACTGCTATTTTTGGAACTTCCTGGTTAATTTTATCCGAAACACTTCCTTTTTTTTGAGAAATCAGACTTCTAATTTTTTTCGCAAGTCGTAAAAATTCTGGCCTAGAGAAGAAATAATTCTTTATATTGATCGAATCAATTATTGAATGCTTTATGATTAATCGAATCCCTAACTCTTCAGCAAACTTCTTGAATGAGTCTTCCCAATATTTTGGGGTCAGGTACAAAATAGCGGTCGCTGCGGAGTTATTGCTCCGCCTGTGCCAATTAACGGTTTCAATCATAAATACCGTTTTCCATGTCGGAGATGGTGGTGAAGATGGAGAAGTTGAAATAACCAGACTTTTTTCCAAATACTTTCCCAACCGGGAGTGATACCACTCCTTTCTTGACAGGGACGTGTACGCTTCACTCTGAAAAATCCGTTTTTGAAATTGAATAAGATTATGATAAATTGAACTAAGCTGAAGGGAAAGACCCTTTTCATCAAGGACTTCATGGATTTGGAAATCCAGTCTTTCTAAAGTAACGCCCATAAGTGAAAGCAATTTGGAAGCAAGTTTCAGAGTTTGAGGAGTAGAGTAAAAATAGAAGCACTTTTCTTCGTAAGCATCTGTTCTTCTGTTCTTTAATAATAGCGGTATTAAACTGCCAACAAGAAGAGGAATGCTCAATTTTTCAAAATATATCAACATAAATAAGTTAGTTTATTAAGTAAATTCTTTTCCTATATTAGATACATAGCTGTAATGTAAAACCAACCAGTCACCAATCGTCTTGTTTCGAACACCTGCCTCTCTATTATATATCTGTAACTTTGGAATAACCGTTTTTCAAAAACGCGGCATTAAACCCTTGTTTAAGAGTTAAGTCTTTGCTGATTTCTAATATTGATAATAACTTCTATACCAATCGACAAATTTTTCAAGCCCTTCTTCAATAGATGTTTCTGCTCTAAAGCCAGTATCTTTCATTAGATCGTCAACATCTGCGAAAGTGGATTGAACATCTCCTGCTTGCATCGGAAGAAATTTTTTATTCGCTTTTTTACCCAGGATATTTTCTAAAACCTGAATGAATATCGACAGCTCGACTTGTTTATTGTTACCAATATTGTATATTTTATAAGGCGCATAACTGGTAGCTGGGTCGGGCGAATTACTTGACCATTTTGGATTAGGTTGTGCGATTCGATCCAATACACTAATTATGCCCTTTACAATATCATCAATAAAAGTGAAGTCTCTTTTCATTTTTCCGTGGTTGAAAACATTGATGGTTTTGTCCTCCAGTATCGCTTTGGTAAAAAGGAAATATGCCATATCCGGTCTTCCCCATGGGCCATAAACTGTAAAGAATCGTAATCCGGTACAAGGTAGTTGAAATAAGTGAGAATAACTATGAGCCATCAGTTCATTCGCTTTTTTGCTGGCTGCATATAGCGAAATAGGGTGATCAACGTTATGATGTACTGAATATGGAGTTATGGTGTTGGCCCCATATACTGACGACGACGAAGCAAATACAAAATGTTTGACATTATTATGGCGGCATCCTTCCATCAAATTAACGAACCCTACGATATTACTATCTACATAGGCTTGTGGGTTTTTTATTGAATATCGGACTCCTGCTTGAGCCGCCAGATTAACAACTTTATCAAATCTCTCTGTTGAAAATAAATTTTCAACAGGTTGACGGTCTTCCATGTTGATATCGATGTGTTTATAATTTGGATACTCTTGCAATTGTTTTAGTCGACTTCTCTTCAAGCTAACATCATAATAGTCATTTAAATTATCGAGCCCTATCACAAAGTCACCTTTGTTCAACAGAGACTTCGATAAATGAAAACCAATGAAACCAGCAGATCCGGTGATAAGTATTTTAGACATTTGGCTTTTATTAATCATAATCCAGGATTGATATTTTAATGTCAAAGAAGACTTCTGCTTTGTCTTTTTTGACTATTTTCGCTAAGACTCTCTAAACTAGTATATTGTACATCTTAAAATTTCGGATATAATCATTTTAACTTGGTACGGGCATCGCTAGCGGTAAACTGCCAATCGACCTTGGTTTGACGATTGTTTCTATCGATATTCCATGCCGCCACTGTTGCTCTCATCTTCTCAATACAATCAATTCGATTTGCAAGGCATTGTCGTTTTAAAACGCTTAGTTCAATCTCTGCAATATCCAGCCAGCTCCCGTGTTTAGGGGTGAAATGTATTTCAAGCCGTACCGCCAGACGCCTGGCTTCTTCTGGTGGAAACGCCTCATATAGGGACGCTGTATTGTGTGTATTAAGGTTGTCCATGGTCAGAACTACCTTTTTGGCGTCCGGATAACGTTCTTCAAGCATTTCTTTGATGAAGTGAGCCCAGTCAATCCGTGTCCGCCGTTCCGTGATTTTGACTTTACGCTTCCCACCAAGCGGTTCCACCTCAAGGAATATACTTGCAACTCCATTTCGAACATATTCGTCATCCATCAACACAGGATGGCCAGGAGCTGCTGGAATAGGATTATGAACTTCCCCGATTAGCTGTACACTCGATTCATCCATGCATACTACCGGATACATTTGATTGTATGGACGGGCATAAACTTCAAGAACATCTTCCATAGCCGCTACAAAACTCACGTTTTGGTCGGGTGGTATCTTCCAGTATTTGCTCAGGTGAGGCTTAAGTTCATTTTTTTTAAAGTATTACAGACTGTCATTACAGAAACACTCGGTACAATTTTTAGCTCAACTACTTTTTCAGCCAATAACCGAACAGTCCATCGGCTTCGCCCTTCCGGGGCTTCCGAACATGCCAGGGCTAAAAGTCTGGCCTCGAAATCGCCACCGAATTGAATTTCTCGCGGTGGAGTCACACGTTTCTTTCGTTCAATCGCAGCTGAAATGCCTTCTTCAATTAGTTGTTTCTTTAAATGCTCAAGGCTGCGAGTTGTAGTCCCGAGAGCTTCAGCAACCTGGACTACTTTCCATTTCGAGCCATATTCCCCTACATCAAGCAAGAGTAAGGCTCGGGCATATAAAACTGTACGGGCTGCCCTTTTTCCCTTTGTTGAAATCGCTTCTAAATCTTTTCGTTCTTCTTTTGTTAATATTACTTTGTAGCGTGGTGCCATATCATCCTCCTTGGTTAGAAGAATGACTATAACAAACTATTTATATTATGCGCAGTATTAAGTTGTACAATGTACTAGCTATCTTCATTTAATAAAAATTTCCGTTCCTTCTTTGATTCCGTTAATCAAATATCCTGATATTTCTTTTCGCATAAACCATTCTGGTGGGATCTCTAATTTTTCAATCATTTCACGGCCCTCTGTGCCACTTATCCTAAGAATATTCTCGTCATCATGCTCACATCCTTGGGTGTGCTGTTTGCATTTTTTGCAGTAATTCACTTCGTCAAAAAATATCGGTTTAATCCCAATATTGCCTAACTCAATAAATAGTTTTTTAGAGGCGTCATGAGCATAAAATTTCCCTACTCCTGAATGATCACGACCAACCACCATATGACTACATCCGAAATTCTTTCGACAAATCGCTGTAAATACGGCTTCCCTGGGTCCAGCATATCTTGGATAGCTTTGAAATGCAGCGATCAATGCTCCCTTATGTGGAAAGTGTTTCTCAACGATCATTTCGTAACTCTTTAATATGACTTCAGGAGAATAATCGCCACTTTTTTTGGGTCCAACTAAAGGATGAATAAAAATACCATCGCAGTGAGCATTTTTATAACCAAGATTCTGGATGTATTCATGTGCACGATGAACGACATTCCTCGTATGAAAACCAAGCACTCGAGTCCAATGTTTATTTTCAAAAATAAAGCGCGCTTGTTTGGGTGTTATTTCATAGTGTTTAAGATCGGAGGGTAGCCGTTTTGCCATTTTAATTTTACCAGCTAGAAAGGAAGAACCACCTTCATAAAGTAGACGTACACCTGGATGGGATTGATCTTTTGTTAAAAATACTTTTTGAGCGAATTCATCTAAATCGAATGAAAATCTTTCACTAATGTCTAAACAAGCATAAATCTCATCGCTCCCTTCCAAACATAAGGCTACTTGATCCCCTACGCCTATCCCTTTGAGTTGTTCTTCACCAGTCTGAAGTGTAATTGGTAAAGTCCATATCGTCCCATTTGGCAAAGTGTAAACGTCTATAACAGATTCCACTTCTTTTTTTGTCAAAAAGCCTTCAAGTGGTGAATAGGTTCCAATAGCAATTTGTTCAACATTCATTAAATCTGAAACACTGATTTGAATTTTTGGCAGATTCTTCCATTCTTCCACTTCCTCCCCAGATGCAATTCGATTCACTAGAATGCCGCCATGTGGATCAACCAATAAATATGGATTTTGACGAATAATCTTATCTACAGAAAATGGAGCATGGTTTGAATATTCTGAGAACTGCTGGATCAATTTATTCACCATCTGTGCGCATTGTACGGGATATTTTCCAATGGCTGTCTCAGCAGCCAAAACCAAACCATCGGCGCCATCAGCTAAGGTATTGAAAATATCATTCACCTCAGCCCTGGTTGGATTCGGTTGGGTACACATTGATTCCAATAAATTTGTAGCAACATAACATTTTACATGATTTTGTTTGGCGATATTTATGATTTCTTTTTGAGCTCTTGGTATTTGCTCAATGGGTAACTGTCTGGAAAGGTCACCCCGATCCAACAGGAGCGCATCAGAACGTTTTGAAATGCCATCTATATTGCGAATACCTGTTAAGGTTTCAATCTTTGAAATAACAAAATTCCTCTCACCAACCAACTCACGAATTAACTCGACGTCTTCTTTTTTATTAGCAAAAGAAAGAGCAAAATGTTTGATACCTAAATTGAGTCCTATTTGAATCGAATCTTTATCTTTCTGAGTTAAAGGATGTAACGGAACATCTCGGTCTATGCTCACGGCCTTATTATTCCCTATTTTTCCTCCCGTAATCACACGTGTAACCCAGCCATGTTTGTTTTTATCAATGACTTGCACTAAAACTGAGTTAAAATCGATGCTGATAATATCCCCGATTTTCAAAGTGTCAACCACATCAGTGGGGTATAAACTTATTCTTTCCTCATCTCCTATAATAACCTCTGACGCAATATGCAAATAATTATTTTCCTTAACTTCAATGTAATCCGTTTTAAGCTTTGCAGTACGAACTTGGGCGCCTTCCGTATCCAAACAGATTGGAATTGAAGCGAAATTTTGTATCGTTTTTATAACAGTTGGCAGGTCTTCTACACTAGTATGGGATAAATTGATACGGAATAGGCTTACACCTAAGTCTTCGAGCCTGGAAATCACTCTTTCATTTCTAGAAACCGGCCCCAAAGTGCAAAGTATTTCCTTTTGTAGAGTATTCATTGTTTTTCCTTTTATTTTTTTAGGTGCTTTGATCAGTTTTCATATCCATAACTTTTTCAAAAATAATCTGATAGTTAGGTTTTAATGATTCAGTGGATATTAAAAAAATGTTTTAGAAATCAGGTGCTTTTTTTGTTTGCTAGCTATCTCAATCGAACTAAAAGGTTTCCCCCTTCCTGATTTCGTTTAATCGGATATTGGTAAATGATTCAGAATCAACTTTACCGCTTCTTGGTCTTCCATGTGATCCGTCCTAATGATGAGGTCAGAATTTACAGGTTCTTCATAATGCAGTTTTTCAGAGAATCCGATTAGATTATCAATTTCCCCCAATATTGCTTTTTGATAAAGCCCCTTCGTGTCGCGATTAATTAATGTTTCGATAGAGCATGTAACAAATATTTCAAAATACTCTTTCCCAAGTTTTTTCTTAGCATACTTACGAGTTTCCTCATAAGGAGAAATTACTGAAACAACAACAAAATCAAACAACTTGAATGTCTTTAAGCATTCTTCAATGATTGAATAGTTATTTTTCAGAATAGATTCGACGGTAAAGTGATTTACTGTTTTATTAAATTTTCTAACAAAATCTCCATCTATTATACGCACAGAAAACCTTTTCTTTTGCAAAACTGAACTTAAGGATTCTGCCAGAGTCGACTTTCCCGAACCTGACATACCAGTAAACCAAATAACCATTTTATCAGCCTAATTTAAAAGAGAGCGCACTCGTTTGTTAGTATAAAAAACTTTCGATTCCCCACTTTTTTTCATATTCAATTCCAGAAGTAACAAGTTCATTTACGACTGTTTTGGAATTAGTCAACTTGGATAGTTCTGTAAATTTTCTTTTACGTTCTTTCAAAGGTAAATCTCTAGGACACCCTTCTCTTTTAAATACATCGTTCATATTTGGAAATGGGTCTGATGTTAAAAACTTTCCGATCTGTGAGATCACGGTTTCTGGATCAGAGAAGAGATTTTCATATGAAACCAACAGTATTTGGTCTTTTCGATAATTGGACTCATAGGCCTTTTTATCAAGATCGGCCAAATAGCATATACTCTTTATCACTCGTTCTACAGGGGGCATTGCTTCATATTCGTCGATCCAGGAATCTGCGAACCAAGGCACTGGGATCCGTTTCCCTTGGATTACCGGAATGAAGGCGAGTGGATCTGTCCCAAAACGTTCCCCCCATCTCCTTACAAACCAAGAGTGCGCGATGTCGACAGGATGACGCTGAATATTGATCATCAATAAATCTGGAAAGGTATCAAAAAATAGTTCCATATGGGGTAAGCACTCGTGAGTTAAAAAAGAAGGAATTTTTTTTCCGGTCTTTAATTTTGTAACGGCTGCCATGCCGTCCGGCTCAACTGTTCTTTGAATATAGTCATCATAATTTGTCGCATTACGAAGGGAAGATCCGTCACTTTCTCTTAAATTCAGATTTCTTCCAACAGATCGATTGTAAATATTAAGATTGGTATTGAGTCGAAGAAATGCAATAGCATCATTTCTTTCCATACATCCTAAATAGTGCAATATTGGGATATGCTCAATAATTTCAGCTGCTTGAAAATAATCAACCTTTTGAAAATTCGAAACAATTTTACCAAGCAAAAATTTCCCTGCTCTAGATAACCCATCCAAAAACAAGACGTTTTCAATAAGTGCAGATTGTATAGCTAGGCGATAATCCATGATTAATTCTCAATAAATTGTTTTTCCCCGAAGTGCTGTTTTTTTGCAACATCGTATGTTCATACATTACTCCTTTACCATGCGCCCCATCCCCCATCAACTGAAAAATTCTGCCCCGTCACATACTTCGACAGATCACTCGCCAAATACGCCACCACACCGCGAAAATCATCTTCAATTGCCATTCGCTTCAATGGTGTTTTTGCCTCATAGCGTCGCACAAACGATTCTGGCTGATTTCTGAAAACACCGCCGGGTGATATGGCATTGACGCGGACATTCGGAGCAATGGTTGTTGCCAACCAACGAGTAAACTGAATTAACCCTCCCTTCGATACGCCATAGGCTGCCGGATTACTCATACTGGTACCTTCATACAAGTTCC
>JABJCF010000028.1 GCA_018665625.1 Nitrospina sp.
ATTTTTTTTGTAAACCGGAAAACATGAAACACCATCATCCAAAACTTTATCAGGTTTTACAGAATTTTTATCGACAAGATCCAGCAGATAAAGTATTTACCAATCCGCTTCCTTAGCCTAACGGGCCTATGTCTGGAGCCGGTCATTAGTGGACATCAAAAAAACTCTAGCTTTCCTAGCTTGGTTGCTTTTTTACTTGATCGGCGAAAGCAGTTCCGGAGTGGTTACAAGCTGACGAACACCATGGGCATGATTTTCATTAAAAGCATTGCCCTTACACCAAGTATTTAGGGAAGCAATATTTATCTTCATACATGAAGGACGTACACTCCAAGTTACCTGCATCGGAGAACATTTTTCCTCAGTGTAACTTGGCCCTGTTGTGGAACCGGCAAAGACGATAGGTTCCCCTGTTTCTGTAGGCATGGATTTAGCTTGGTGCAAACCCTTAGATATATTGCCGCCATAAGCAAATGCACCAAAGTCTGCAGCATTTGGATCATTGACGACGAGGAAAACTTGCGTTTCAACTCTCAGTTGAGGATTTGCGCACTGCTCAGAAAGGCAAGAACTAAGACCCTCGCCTGGCTTAACATCGCAGGAGGTGTGAACCCAATGCACCTCAATGGAATCTCCAGGCTTAACCCCGTGACAGGCTCCATGACCATTGGTCGGATCTTTGAGTTCAATCTCCGTCAGTTTTGAGGTCGCATTACATTTGAATCCACCATGTTTCCCGCCACCTGCAGAAACAGAGAAACCCGGCCCCTTATGTTCTGCATTGGTATGAAAATGAATGTTGCAGAGGTTCATGTTTTCAGATGATGGAGCCATACTGAATGAGCGAGCGTTAGACCCTAAATTACTACTGATGTCTCTTGGTGTTTGTGGCCCATAGCCATTACAAAAATTAGCAGCCTTTGCTTGTGAGCTCAGACTTAGGATCGTAACCATTACCAAAAATGTGTATACAAGTCTCATACTTCTTCCCTTTCAAAATTCAAAACAAGTGTCCAGTACTTATGCTAGAAAAATATAAATCATAGGTGGAGTAAATTTATTGGATAGTTTTCCTCTCCTTATCGCTAGTTGTCGTTATTACTGCAAATGTCCGCTTTGGGTCGATAGCGGACGTGTGGTCAGTATAAACTATATACCTCCTTAGCCTTCATGCCCCGCAGGGGTGCCAAGAGGGGGGTTAACCGTTGGGACTGTAACGCGGGACATTGGGGTCGACCACTTGTGACCAGGCATCGATGCCGCCGATCAGGTTGTGAACGTTGAACCCGCATTCGACCAGTTCTTGCGCTGCCCGTTGCGAACGTTCGCCATAGTGGCAGATCACCACGATCTCTTCCTCAAAAACAAATTCCTGTTGCCGGTCAACCACTTCAGCCAGCGGGAAGTTTTCTGATCCCTCTATCGAGGCGAGGGAAAATTCCCAGGGTTCGCGCACATCAAGTAAAAGGATGTCTTCTCCGGCATCCAACTTTTTCTTTAGCTCAATAGGCTGCAATTGCTTGACGGAACTCATAAGTTTTTGCCGGTTACCGGCTCTTGGAAGCCCATCATGGGCTATTGGAAGCCGATCATCGGCCAGTAAAAAACCAGCATCAGAAGAAACAAGCCCAATCCAAAAAGACTGAGAATTGAGCCGGAGAAAACCATCTCTTTCAAGGTCAGAAACCTTGAAGAGAAAGCCAACGCCGAAGCCGGGGTTGCAATGGGTAATATGAACGCGAAGTTGCTTGGAAGTATCACGGTCATGGTTGCCATCGCGGGATGAATTCCATACGCCGGGCTCATGCTGATTGCCGTTGGTAGAAGAATAGCGATAACAGCCGAGTTACTCATGAAGGTGGTGAACAAGGTCGACAGCAGGGCGATGACCAAAAGAAATACGATTGGTGATTCGACCACTCCTGAAAACAATATTTCTGCAAGCCACAATGCAGCCCCTGTTTCTGCCATGACTTCACCCAGGCAGATGGCTCCGCCATACATTAGAACGATGGCCCAGTTGATATGTGCTTCTACCATTTTCCAGGTGATGAGGTTCAGCACAAATAATAGAACTATTGAGATGATCGCTATGTTGGCGATTCCCAATTGATCTCCAAAAACAAACCAGGAGAAAAGGGTCATCAACATTACCAGGGCGATGCCTTTTTCCTGAAAGGTCAACTTGCCCATGACATGCGATTTTTGTTTTAGAGTTTTTCTTGCCGCTTCAATATCTTCAATGTCGGGGGGGAATAAAAATTTCAATGCCACCCAGCCGCCAGCGAACATCATCAACACCAATGGAAAACTCAATTGGGTGTATTGCAGGATTCCTATGGTCTCACGTCCCGCTGTGGATTTTTCGAGCATTTCGACAGCCAGTGGAACTCTTCCGCCACCTAGAACAGTCATGGCTCCGCCAATGATGCATCCCCAGGCCATGGCGAAATACATTGCTTTTGCGAAAACCGAATTTTCTCTTTTCAAGTTCAGCGATTGTGCGATCTCATGAATAATCGGAAACAGAATCACCGCGACTGCATGTTCCGACATAAAACAGGAACTGATTCCCGCAAAACAATAAATTGAGGTGATCAATTGTGAGGGTGTATTGCTCCAATGTTTCATCACCCAGATGGATATCCTTGTGCTGAGTCCACACGCGATCATCGACGCGGAAAGGATGAAGACACCGAGAATGAAAAATACCGCCTTGTTGCCAAAATATGAGTAGGCCTGAGATGCATCCATTACCCCTAGCAGGGGAACGGCTGCCATAGCCAAAAGACTGGTTATGGATAATGGAATGAGGTTGGTCGACCATAACAACACGCAAAGCACAAAAAGGCATAGGACTTTGTAGCCTTCTGCTGAAAGGTCACTCGGGCCTTCCTGAACCAACAGGAGTGCGAAAAATATCCCGAAGAAAGAAGCTAAAAGCAGATAGCGACGCAGGCGATCGAACAGGATTATCCAAAGCGGACGGCGGTCGACAAATATCTGTTTAGGTTGTGATTCGGCCATGTTGGTAAACAATTAAATTTATGGAAATTGGATCGACCTGAGATGATAACCCGGGGATACCCTAAAGGGCTATAACAATTTTGCAGATAAAGAACGGGCTTGGCATTGTAGGCGAAGCTTAATGAACCTTTACCAACTGCTCTTGAGGGGAGCAGGTGTTGGTTTGTGGGGTGTCTACCTGATCAATGGTCCATAAATCGCAATCGCCACAGGTGTCTCGATAGTTTTTACGGAAATAATCGAACTTGCCGTTTCGCCAGATACCTTTTAGGTCATTGTTTAGTAGATTCCCCATTTTTGAATTGGGCAAAAGGCAGCAGGGTGTAACATCTCCTTCACGCGTGACGTAGGCGTAATCGAAGGTCTTCAAACAATAACTTCCTGACTTGTGGAGTTTTTTACGCAAGAGCTTATAGAAAAACCGGGTGATTCCATGGGATACGCTAAATTGCAACCAGTCCAATTGAATGCCTGCGGCATGAGCAACTTCATCGGCCTTCAGGAAGATCAATCTTTCTTCTTTGGCATCGGGTCTTTTCAGATTGGGACGGAACTGACGATCGAGTCGGCCCACGTTCACCACATCGCAACCAATGCGTGCGCCATAACGGATGACGTCATAAAGATCATTTTCACAACCGGAATGGATGGTTGCCTGCAATCGAACACTTGGCATTCCATTTTTGCGTCCTCGTACAACGGCTTCAATGCTTTCGTATACCTTGGCGCTGGTATGTCCTTCCACAACTGTTTCGTTGCCATTGACGCTATCGATAGAAAAGGTGACGCTGTCTAAATCGGAATTAAGAATATCGTCAATCATGCTGGGTTTGGTGAACAGACCATTGGAGGTGATCATCACTCGGTGTCCGCGCTCTTTACAATAGGCAATCATATCGAACACTTGAGGGTGAATGAATGGTTCTCCCCAACCGGTGAGGGTAATGTTCTCTCTGTTCTCCAGTTTATCCACCACGGCGGTGAATTTTGACCACTCCATATGCTCAAGCTCAATCCCCAAATCTTCTCGTTGGCACATGGGGCAATCCATATTGCAACGATTAGTGATTTCAATCTGGACTTGCTTGGGGTTATGAGGAATCTTGTAGCGTAAACGGTTTATTGTCTCTTTGATCAGCGGGATTGGATTATTCATAATATTGTTGGGTTTTAAGGCTGATAAATTGCCGATTAATAATATTTTACCTCATAAAAATCAATGCGATACAATTTTTTTTGGGGATTCTGCGTTTTCAATGGTATCTTTGATTACTATACTCTTTTCGGAATTTACAAAAGAAAACTCAAGCATTCTATGGATATTATTTGGGGTGTTTCGAGCTTATAAAATACAATGAAATATGGGGAAAACTCGTAGATTAAACGAGCCCCAATTAATTTTGAAAGGTTTCACTCAATGGGTATGACGATTACAGAAAAAATACTTGCCGCCCACGCAGGAAAAGACTCTGTCTCTCCAGGGGACAATGTTTGGGTTGATGTAGATGTTTTGATGACTCACGATGTTTGCGGGCCGGGTACCTTTGCGATTTTTAAAAAACAGTTCGGTGAAAATGCGAAAGTTTGGGATAGAGATAAAGTGGTTATCATTCCCGATCATTTTATTTTTACCGAAGACACCCACGCCAACAGGAATATAGACATCCTGCGGCAATTCGTAAAAGAACAGGACCTGCCGCATTACTATGATGTCGGTACGGATAATTATAAAGGTGTTTGCCATCTGGCTCTTGCACAGGAAGGATTCAATCGACCTGGTGAAGTTTTATTCGGGACGGATTCGCACACTTCCACATCCGGCGCTTTTGGAATGTTTTCAACAGGAATCGGTAATACCGATGCCGCGTTTATTTTGGGGACAGGAAAACTGTGGGTCAAAGTTCCTGAGTCCATGTGTTTCGAATTCACAGGAACGTTCCCCCCTCATATTATGGCTAAAGATGTCATCCTGAATGTGATCGGTGATATTGGTGTCGATGGCGCAACTTATCGAGCGATGGAATGGCGTGGGGATGCGGTGATGAGCCTTTCGATGGAAGAGCGCATGACGCTATGTAACATGGCGATTGAGGCGGGCGGAAAAAATGGCATCATTGAAGCAGATGAAGTCACCACAGATTATGTGCGGGGACGCACTGACGCACCTTACAAAATTTATCATTCCGATGAAGATGCAAAATATTTCTTCAAAAAAACCTACAATGCGAATGAAATGGAATCCATAGTTGCCAAGCCACATTCTCCGGATAACAAAGCCAAAGTCTCGGAGTGTGAAGATGTGAAGTTGGACCGCGCTTATATTGGTTCTTGCACGGGTGGAAAGTTGACAGATTTTATGGCAGCGGCAAAGCTTCTTAAAGGTAAAAAAGTGTTGATAGACACCTTTATTGTTCCTGCAACGCGTGAAGTTGAAGAGGATCTTCACAAAGAAAAAATTGGTGGTGAAACACTGGTAGATATTTTTAAAAATGCAGGAGCCTATTTGGGAGACCCCTCTTGCGCCGCATGTCTGGGTGGACCGAAAGATACTTTCGGGCGGGCCGGGGACAATCAAGTAGTAATCTCGACCACCAATCGAAATTTTCCTGGGCGGATGGGCTCGAAACAGTCTCATGTTTATCTGGCATCTCCTTATACTGCGGCTGCATCGGCTTTGACCGGGCATATTACAAACCCTGCTGAATTTGTTAATAACTAATGAAAAAAATAATAGAAGGCCTTGCCTATGTGTTGGGCAACGATGTTGATACGGATCAAATAATTCCTGCGGAGCATCTGGTGTACAGCCTCAGTGATCCGGAAGAAAGGAAGAATTATGGCAAATTTGCGCTTTCCGGAGTTCCAGGGGATCAGGCGGGATTGCCAGATGGCAACGTATCTTTTACCGAAGGCGATGATTTTGAATCGAAGTATTCGATTATTGTAGGCGGAAAAAACTTTGGCTGTGGCTCATCGCGCGAGCATGCTCCTGCCTGTATGGAAATTGCAGGTGTAAAGGCAGTGGTCGCACTTTCCTATGCTCGAATTTTTTATAGAAATTCTGTGGATGGAGGTTTTTTCATTCCATTTGAATGCGATACCCTCCTGGTGGAGGAAATCAAAACCGGCGACGATTTGAAAATAGATTTGAATGCAAATACTCTCACCAATAAAACCCAAGGTAAAACATATGACCTTAAATCTTTGGGTGAAGTTATAGAGATTATTGAGGCTGGTAATATTTTTGAATATGCCCGAAAAACTGGAATGATTGCTTCTTCCTAAGAAGACCTTTGCACAACCCCGAGAGCTTTCGATAAACTCAGGATGACGTTTCGAGAAACCGTCAAATTTGTCATCCTGAGCTTGTGGTATTTTACGGCTGTTTTCATGCCCCGAAGGGGCATGTCGAAGGATCTCGGTTTTTTTGTTAATGTTAAATTGAAACCTTCATAACAAGGAGAATTAAATGGGTTCTAGCTGGACGCGCGTATTTATTAAACCCATTTTTATAGTTGCGGCTTTATTTTTTTTCTGTGCGGGCGATAAATCAAATGCAGCCGCCTCGGAAGGGGATATGGTACTCATCCCTGCCGGACCATTTTTTATGGGAAGTTCTGAAAAGGATATCATGTGGGCCGCCAAGCATTTCCATTCGGAATCTCTGGATTGGTATCGTGACGAAACTCCGATTCATGAAGTGACTTTACCTGCTTTTAAAATTGATAAGTTTCCGGTGACGGTGAGGGATTATGAAAAATACCGTCAAGACGCAGGAAAGCCTCCTCCAAGAGAGCATGCCAATGCGCAGTTCAATCACCCTCTACAGCCGGTGGTGGGGTTACCCTGGCAAGGCGCTCGAGACTATTGCCACTGGGCAAAAAAACGTTTGCCTACAGAAGCGGAATGGGAAAAAGCTGCAAGGGGCACAGATGCAAGATACTATCCCTGGGGCAATGAAGCGGATGCTCTCAATGCTAATATAAGAGGTAAAGGGGATATTTATAGATACAGTAATAAGGTAGGGGTAATACCGGAAAATGCGAGCCCTTATGGGGTAATGGATTTGGCCGGCAATGTTTGGGAGTGGACAGAAAGCTGGTATTTGCCTCATCCGGGTAATCAATTTGAAAATGATTTATATGGAAAACAGTTCAAGGTTATGAAAGGTGGGTCGTGGAACTCAAACCTGGACTTGGCGAGAGGCCCGGTGCGTGGAAAAGCACTGCCGGACCAGAAGAAAAGTTATATCGGATTTCGTTGCGTTGCGACGAACTAATTCTGGAGGATTTTATTGTGTCGATTAGAAAAAATATAGTTCAGGTTATTTTAATTTTAGGTTGGTTGGTCTGGTCTCTTCCGGTTTTTGCTGGAGGTGAGCATGGGGAACATTCTGGTGGGCACCCCGGTAAACACGATGCTGCTGCAGGTGGCAAACACGGGGGGGGGTATAAAGGAGGCCATGGTGGCAAAGGAAAACATGGCGGTCATAGTTATGGTCGTCGTAAGGGACCGCCAAAAGATATTCCTGCGCATATTAAGGAAAAGTTAGACCCTGATGGTACCAAAATAAACCTCAATGGTTCGCAGATTGGAATTAAGGGAATAGAAATTCTTTCAAATACCCCTGAGGTGAAAAATGTTACTTCTCTGGCATTGCAGAAAAATAATCTCGGAGATGAAGGTGTGCGAATACTAAGCGGGTCAGGTACTTTTCAGAATGTGGAGATGCTTTCATTGTGGGGCAATGACGTTTCGGAGAAGGGTGCGAAAATGATTGCAGACTCTCCGAACTTTAAAAACCTTAAAGAACTAAAATTAACCCGCAATAAAGTAGGTAATGAAGGAGTAATCGCCATTGTCGGTTCAGAAAATTCGAAAAATTTAACTTCAATGGATTTGAGTGGAAATCAGATTGGTGATAAAGGTGCCATTGCAATTGCAAATTCACCTCACCTTGCCAACTTAAAATCTTTGGATCTCTATCATAACCAAATTACAGAAAAGGGCATGGAAGCGCTGCTTAATTCCAAAACTTTAAAAAGTCTGGAATCGCTTATACTGGTTAGAAATGAGATCAACCCCGGACAAGGGGCCGATGACCTTGCAAAAAAACAAAGCCTGCCAAGTTTAAGGCGATTGGAAATGTTTTAGTAAATCGACTTCAAGGGAACCGCTAAAAATTGGCTGTGGCTGCGAGCGGTCTTTGTGAAATAATAGGCCGTGAACTGCCGGGAGTCAAAACCGGATTGCCAGAGTTGCGCTTAAATTATTGTCGATAGCGTCGGTCATTGTATTGGTCGACCTTCTCTACCACCTGCTTAGTTCCCCGCATTAGGGCATCCAACATATCTTTTAAGGCTTCAACTTCTTCGTTAGGGTCTGCCGCATTTTTGAAGTTTGCGGCTTCCTCTGTGATCTCCTGGACGATTGCATCAATTTCTTCGTGTTTGTTCATGGCTGAATTCTGAATGAGTATGGGTTAATAGAAAGCTCGACAGGCAGATTGTCCTGCTCGTCAATAAGTTAGATTCAATTTTATGAAAAAAGTTGTATTGAAAAATGCGGGATGGAAAAAAATCAGGAGGTATGGGTATCTAAAGTATGGCGGATTTCTTTAAGAAGGTCATCATGGATGAAGGATTTTTTTTCTATTAGTTTTTCTATTCCGCCATTTAAGCGCATACGATCTGCTTGTGTGAGATCTTTTGAGGTGACAACTACAATTGGGATGGGTCTGTGTTCGGGGTTTTTCTTTAATTCTTCAATGAATTCGAATCCATCCATTTCTGGCATCATCAGGTCGAGAAAAATCACTCCCGGCGATTTTTCCTCTACTTTTTCAAGAGCTACTTTTCCGTTTTCAGCTTCCTGAATATTGAGGCCATATTCTTTTAGCATTGAGCAGAGCAGTTTGCGAGTTCCCTCATCATCTTCGACCACCAGCGCTGAACCTGAATCCCAACGGTATTTTTTCATTAGAATATGCAATCGAGTACGGTCTATGGGTTTGGTGATATATTCAGATGCCCCCAGCGTAAACCCCTTATTTTCCTCGTCAACCATAGAGATAACAAAAACCGGAATATTTGCAACATTGGGGTCGGCTTTTAATTTTGTCAGCACGGTCCAACCGTCCATTCCTGGCATCAATACATCGAGAGTGATTAATGTGGGATGTAGTTTTCTAGCAAGTGTTAACCCTTCTTCGCCATCGGAGGCACAAACAATTTTGTAATCTTCTTTTTCGAAAGCCCGCTTCATCTGACTATGAATCATGGGATCATCATCAATCACGAGAATAATTTTTTCTTTAGGAGTAGAGCTGGATTCATCAGCAGTTCTTTGAGGTTTTCCAATACTCTGAAGAATTTTTTCTGGTGTTGCTTGTACAGGCATTAGAGCGGGTAAATGGGCTGAAAAAGTTGAGCCTTCACCGGGCTTGCTTTCAACAAAAATATCTCCTCCCATCATCTCGCAAATGCGTTTGGTGATGGCTAAACCCAGTCCAGTTCCGCCATACTTCTGGATATTGGAAGAGTGAACCTGTGAAAAACTTTTGAATAGTTTTTCAACCTGATCCGTGTTCATTCCAATTCCTGTGTCGGAAATGGTGAAATTGATCCAGTCTGCCTGGTTGACGGTTTTACGCATTATGGTGAATGTGATTTCACCATTCTCAGTAAATTTGCAGGCATTGCTTAGCAGATTAAAAAGTACCTGCCGCAATCGTGTTATATCAACGGATATTGAGCCCAAGTCTTCATCGAGAACAACTTTGAGCTTATTAGAGTTTTTATTGATAACAGGCTGTACCGTTTCGCTGACTTCATTTGCCAAAGTTTTCAAGTTGCAATTTTGGCTGAAAAACTCCATTTTTCCTGCTTCGATTTTAGACAGGTCAAGGATATCATTAATGATTGCCAGTAAATGTTTGCCCGAAGAGTGGATTTTATTTATATCCGGGCCAATTTCTTCTTCAATTTCCAGTTCGTCG
>JABJCF010000252.1 GCA_018665625.1 Nitrospina sp.
GCGTGGCGATGGAGAGGACGTACTCCTGAACCTGGTAAAAAATCTAGACGAGGGGCAACCGGTAGAGGAACAGTCTGGGTTATACCGCAAGATTAATGGAAAAATTTTGGAACCGGCCTGCGACTTAGCAATGGTTGAGGATATGACCAAAATACCCCATCCCGACCGTTTGCTTTTACCCTATAAACGCTACAATTCAGTGCTCAATCCGCGTGAGTTTGAAACGACCATGATCACTTCCCGAGGATGCCCACATAAATGTAACTTCTGTAAAATGGACGTACAAAAAGTTTATTGCCGGACAACAGAACAGGTAGTGGAAGAATTCAAGTCGATTGCCGACTTAGGGATCACAGATATTCAGATTTATGACGACACATTCACCTGGTCGAAAAAAAGAGTGCTGGAAATTTGTGAAGGAATTTTAGATAACAACATCAAGGTCAACTGGGCCATTCGTGATCGAGTCAAGAGAGCAGATGAAGATATTTACAAGCTTATGAAACGCGCAGGATGTTATCGCATCCATTTTGGTGTGGAAACGGGTTCAAAAAGAATTCTAGATGCCACTGGAAAAGCTACCACTCTCGAGGAAGCGGAACATGCGATTGGTTTAGCCAAGGCAGAAGGGTTCGATACCATGGCTTATTACATGTTTGGTTTTCCTGATGAAACCCGTCAGGATATGGATAAGACAGTTTCATTCGCAAAAAAACTCGACACCAGGTACGCTGCTTTCGCAGTTACCATTCCTTATGCAGGGACGGCTCTTTACGATTTAGGCTTAGACAAAAATATCGTTCCATACGATTTCTGGAAAGAATTTACCAAAATTCCCACACCCAATTTTCGCATCCCGCACCTGATTGAAGAGCATCTCAACCGGGAAGATCTGATTGACATGAAAAACAATGCGCTTTTCACATATTACTTCAGGCCTAAAATGATCTGGCGTGAACTTCGTGAACTATCTTCCTGGAGAGAGTTCAAACGCAAAAGTGAAATGGCAATGAATATTTTTTCTGATTCGATGAAAAAGAAAAAAGCGGGAGCTCAGTATAATTCCAAAAATATAGACATGTACCATAACCTTACCAGTTAGCTAGAACAGGGCCTGACCCAGGCTTTCTATTCACCCCTATTATTCCCTAATTTAATAGAACTTACCGCACCTTAATTGTTAAAAGTTGGCACTCGCTTAGCTTATAAAAAAACACAAATGGTGTGGTTGATTCCCAATTGAATCTGAAAGGAAGTTGCTTTGAATTTGGTTTCAGTAATCATACCCTCCTATAACTCTATCAACACTATTGAAAACTGCTTACGTTCCATTGCCGAGGGAAATTATAAAAAAATCGAAATCATTGTTGTCGATGATTGTTCCACTGATGATTCACCCAACTTCATAGAACAAATAAAACTTGATTGCCCATTAACCTTGTTAAGGCAACCAGAAAACCGCGGCCCCGCATGCGCAAGAAATGCCGGTTCCAAAATTGCACAAGGAGACTATCTGTTTTTTTTCGACTCGGATACCCAAGCGTTTCCAGATACAATAAGCATAGGAATAAATGAGATGGAGCGATTGGGAGCAGATGCGGTTACAGGCATCTATCATATAGATGCTTTAAACCCAGGGTTAGTGCCTCAGTACAAGGCATTTTTTAATCACACATTTTTTTCCAACAAAGGGATTATTCCCTACGAAGTATTCGATTCATCCAGAGCCTGCATTAAAAAATCGGTGTTTGAAGATCTTGGAGGATTTAATGAAAACCTGAAATGGGGCATGGACTACGAAAATGAGGAACTAGGATACCGATTAGTGGAAAAGCATAAAAACTTCCTAGTGCCTGCTGTTCAGGTGGGTCACCATTTCCCGGGGTTTAAAAAGTTGACCCGCACCTATTTCAATCGAGTGGCCTACTGGGTAGAAATCTTTCTCGCGCGCAAGCAATTTGAATCTGGAGGAATCACTTCGAGCGACATGGGATTCGGAACCGTATGCATCTTACCTGCGCTATTGTTTTTACCTCTACTCCTGCATCCCTATTTATTTTCAATTCCTTTGATTTTTATGGCACTGTATTTAAAAACTTATGCTAAGTTTTTTATATTGTGTATTTCAAAAAAAGGGGTTGTCACAGGAGCCGCCCTAATTACCTTAAATATTTATTTCTCTCTTGTAATTAGTATGGGGGCCATTTATGGCTTCCTTAAATATTTTTTCAAAGGTAAGTCGGTTAATTTATCTTTTCTTTCATGAGTAGCGAGCATTCAATATGTTGAAAATATTCCAGGATCTTTATGCGACTTTCATCAAAAAAGATCCGATTTACTACATTTTATATGTCACCGCGGCGTGCAACGCTAGGTGCAAAATGTGCTTTTACCTGGAAGAAATCGAAAGTGCAGAGGTTAAAAAAGAACTGACCCTCGAAGAAATGTGCAAGATCTCCGAAAAGTCCGGTCGGATCATCCAGTTATCAATTGCTGGAGGCGAACCGACCTTGAGAAAAGATTTACCTGAGATTTGCGAAGTGTTTGCTAAAAACAATGGTGTGCGTTTTATCACCCTTCCAACTAACGGCATCAACACCGCCCAAGTAGTGGATAGAGTAAAGCGAATCATACAAAAATGCCCAGACACTCATCTGCGGGTCTCTCTTTCCCTCGATGGTCATCAAGAACTTCACGATGAAATTCGACAGGTTCCAGGGAATTATAAGAACTTAATGGAAACCCATCGCCAACTAAAACCTTTGGCTAAAGAACATGATAATTTAACAGTAGACTTTGCGACTGTTTTACAGAGCCACAATCAAGACACTATCAAACAATTATTTCAAGATGTGCATGAAAATTTTAAACCCGACAACCACATGCTTATGGTCGCTCGGGGTAATGTACAGGATCCCGCCGTTAAACAAGTGGCAAATAACATCTATAAGGAAACGATTCAGCTAAGAGAAGAGCTCTACGACAATAAGGAAACCCGGGCACTTTCTCCCGTCATTCGGGCAATTGTAATGCGCAGTCTGGATCTAATATACAAAGATTACATAAACAACCAGTTCCAGCTGAACTGTGTCGCAGGAAAAAGACTGGTGGTAATTTCAGAAAAAGGAGAGGTCAAACCCTGTGAAATTCTGAATGAATCTTTCGGTAACCTCAGAGACAATGATTATGATATGTCAAAAATTCTCAATCAGGCGGGCCCTCGTAAAATACAAGACTGGATTGTCTCTAGCAAATGTCATTGCACCTTTGAGTGCGCAATGAACATAAGTGTTTTATACGACTGGAAAGGTTACCCCAATTTACTAAAACGAACAGCAAAACTGCTTTTTCAAACAAACCGCTCTAATTAGCCAACCGTTGTGCCATAGTTAAGAACCTAATAAATTTTCTAACTAACATCTTAGTATCAGTAACAATCAAACTTTGAAGCAGCTTTCTCTTCGACAAACCACTCTTATGAAAAATCCAAAGAACACTTTTTCTTCTTCCGGTCCTCGAGTGGCGGTCGCTTCAATATCATTTAGCAAATCAGCTTTTCTCAGGGAAGAGTTAGAACGGGAATTTCCCAATTCATTTTTCAACGAATTGGGTCGCCGATTTTCCGAAAATGAATTGATCGACTTTTTAAAGGGTGCCGATGCCGCCGTGATAGGAATTGAACCTATTACCGATCAGGTCCTCAACCAATTACCTCAATTAAAAATTATTTCTAAATATGGTGTAGGCCTGGACAGTATTGATCAAGAGTCATTAAAGCGCAGAAATATTGCATTGGGGTGGACAGGGGGAGTTAACCGGAGATCCGTTTCGGAGTTGACTCTATGCTTTATGCTCGGGCTTTGTCGCAACGTTTTCACTTCTGGCTTCTCTTTGAAACAATCGAAGTGGGAAAAAGAAGGCGGGTGCCAACTTACAGGCAAAACCGTGGGGATCATAGGGTGTGGAAATATAGGTTCTGACGTAGTTGAACTTCTAGCTCCCTTACAATGCACTTTCCTAGTTTGTGACATTTTAGACAAATCAGAATTTTGTCGAAAAAATAATGCCACCCAAACAAGCCTTGAAAACCTGATTGAGCAATCAGATGTTATATCCTTACACGTGCCTTTTACCCAACGCACCAATAAAATGGCCGATAAAAAAATGTTCGACCAAATGAAATCTACAGCTTTTTTAGTCAACACATGCCGAGGTGATGTGGTTGATCAAGAAGCTCTAAAAACTGCACTGACCAATGGGTATATTGCTGGGGCTGCTTTAGATGTTTTTGCTGAAGAGCCTCCCACAGACCAAGAATTTCTTTCCCTACCCAACCTTATGACCACTCCCCACATTGGTGGAAATGCAAAGGAAGCCATTGATGCCATGGGAAGATCTGCAATCGACCATCTCGTTTCTTTTTTTAAGAACAATCTTCCGCACAAAAGTTGAAAAGATACCAATCATAGGTCAAGGCCAGAAGCAGCAGCCTGATCCAGATACCATTCTCCCGGAATAAGCGACGCAGGAAATTTTTTACTTTCTTTTGACTGAGAAACCAAATCAGAAACAACGCCCGCTTTTTCTAGACCCATGACATGATAGGTAATGGTTGCCGCCTGTTGAAAGGCAAGTGAAGTCATTGTAATACGATATTGTTTTGTCTGAGGGTGCTGTGCTACTTCGCAGAAATCCATCGGATTGATTAAAGCGTCCTGCCCGGGAAAAAGAGAAGCCGTGTGCCCATCCGTACCCAGCCCCAAAAACACCCAATCGAAGCCCTGCTTTGGATTGTTTTTTGAGGCAAAATGTTTTCGGATATCATCCGCGTATCGCTTAGCCTCGTCCTTTGGATTTTCCTCACCTCGCATCCGATGAATATTTTTCTCAGGAATAGAAATATGATTCAGCAGGAAATGACTAACTATTTTAAAGTTACTTTCTTCATCATCAGGAGGAACGCAACGTTCATCTGCAAAAAATATATGAACCGAGCCCCAAGGAATACGATCCCGCCATTCAGGTTTCGCCAATTGGCCGTACAACACAGGGTCCTGACTACCTCCCGACAGAGCAACAGAATACAAATGCTGATTGCTTTCAGCCTGCCTGGCTTGTTCGCAAAAGCAACGGGCCATTTCTTCCGCCATCGCTTCATGATCAGAAAATATACGTAAAGATTCCATGGAAATTAAAATTCAAGTTTTATGTAAAAAAATTCATTTATAAATAAACTTAAAAAAGCACTATATACAAGGGGAGACATAACTTGAATACCCACGATTCAATCTAATTCAAATGCCCGATGTATTAATTCTTCAGTAGGTTCAGCAAAACAAAAAGATCTCATTTTCCTGCCTTCTTCCTTCAACTGTTCGGGGTTTTCTTTAAGAGTTTCTTGGAAATTTTTGACTAACAGTCCAACATCTTTAGAATTATTTGCCTGCCCCCAAATAATCCCATTTCCAGATTCGGGCATATAGTCATGGCTAAATTTTTGGGGGCACTGAACATCAATCACGGGGATGCCAAGGGCAGCAGCTTCAACCAACGCTCCTGTACTGTGCCCAACCACCATCAATGCCCCAGGCAAAACTGATGGGAGGGGCTCGGTAGTCACTGAAAATTTTTCCGGAATCTTTATTTTATATTTTTCACAATTCATAGTGGGGTGAAATTTAATTTTAACTGGAACTGGCCAATCCACTTCTCGAATCACATCCAAAACATGATTGGTCACGTGATCCCAATAAGGCATTACCACAAGAATAAATTCACCTACCTTGCTATCCACAGAATTAAATAAATATTTGTATCTTAAAGAGGGGCCCACTTCCACAGGAACCTGATCCAAGTTAAAACGGAAACTCGGGCCGTTGACCAATATTTTATCAGGAATCACTTTAAAAGGCATTTCATCCGCGTCTGGGAAGAGATTCATTAGAGTGTTTGGCCTTACAAAAAGCTGAGCACCTATTATTTCAATTTTTTCGGGTAAGGTTCGCAATCCTAAATAAAACATTTTTTCCGCTGGAACATTTTCGTACCAACTTATGCATTTTATGCGTCCTGGCACCAAAAATGATAATCGTTGCCCAAAAAGAAACCTTATGTAATTTTCGACGACCTGACCATCAAAAACATCCCATAATGCGAAACCAAGGAGTTTATCTTCATAGCTTGATCCAAGAGTTTTCATAAATCGGAAAATTGAAAACGGGTAGAGCATTATAAATTTTAACGCCTTTAAATAATCGACCAATCCTAATACCTGATACGGGGTTAAAACCGGAACCTGTTTTTTCCTTAATTTTCTGAATACCCGTAGCAATTTTAAGGGTTGTTTAGATCCAAACCATCTCGGAATAAATGCATATGTCTTTTCTGTTTTCTTTAAATACTTAGAAAGGCCTGGAAAATAAATATCCTCGAATCCCTCCTTACCAAGAATTTGTTTTTCAACAAAATAGATGTCTAAAAGAATGAGTTCATCCTTTTTATCAATTTCAAACTTCAATCCTGAAAACCAGTGAAAAATCGCGGTGACCACAAACAGGATCAAACCTAAAATATTTTTTACAAAATAGAAAACAAGCTTCTTTGTAATTTGTAGATAGGTAACTTTCGGAGGGACTTCTCCAGCAACATAAGCTTCCAAAATATGGGCGTTGGATTCCTGCTTACTAAAAATAGTATTGGATATCAGAAGTTGATCTTTATACGCTTCCCTCGACATGCGAGAAAGGAATTCATAAAGGATTTCTATTTTCCGATTTGTAAATTTCATAAAGAAAATCGAGTTTTACATTTCTTGGCAGGATCAAGGGGGAATTGACAACTATTCAAGACATCCACAAAAAAACTTCTCGACTAAAAAATTGAATGGAAGGCATTTTTTAAGCAAAAAATATGTGTGATTATTGTAACAATTCATAAAAGGGTTTACAAACATCTACGATTCGGAGCAAGCCCTCACTCAAATGTCATATCGAAAAAAGCGCAATTATTTTTTCTAAGTTTTATAACCCTTAAGTTTGTTAGAAAAAAATGCAAAGAACTACTTAAAAAAAACAAAAAGACGTTCTTCAGGAAATAGGATTTCCTATCATCCCCTATACGCAAGAATTCAGATAGCACTCAATTGCTTGATAACAATTGATGGCATTGAAAATCGAGAAAATCACTGTTCTCTCCTTCAAGTGCTCGCTAATGCCCCTTCTATTTAATTGGAAAAACATTTAACCTTCTGTATAATAAGGACTTCTTTACATGCCGAATGAACCATGTAACTACCTCTAGGAAATTTATTTGAATGGCAAAAGTACTTATTACAACCGTACCTTTTGGAGAATATAACAGCCTGCCATTGGAATTGCTGGAAAACGCGGGTATCGAATATCTAATTAGCCCTCATAAAAAGAAACTAACCGAGAGCCAATTAGGCGAATTAATCAGCGATTTTGATGTCCTTATAGCAGGTACAGAGCAAATTACCGATAAGGTTTTGGGCCAAGCCTCAAAGCTGAAGCTCATTTCTCGAGTTGGTATTGGTCTTGATAGTGTTGACCTAAATGCGGCCAAGAAGAAAGGCATTAAAATTTCCTATACCCCCGATGCCCCATCTCCTGCTGTCGCTGAACTCACGCTAGGTATGATGTTGACCTTAATACGTTCGGTACATCTTTCCAATCGCCAAATGCACCAAGGTGAATGGGAACGAATTTTTGGGCGACGGCTCAACGACATTACCATCGGTATAATCGGTGTTGGGCGAATTGGCACACTTCTGTTACGCTGTATGAGTGGCTTTGGCAAAGTTCATATTCTTGCCAATGACATAAAGCCGAACAATCAATTGAACAGCGAATTCAACATTGAATGGGTTACCAAGGAACAAGTTTACAAGGAAGCTGATATTATCACCTTACACCTTCCCCTAACCCCCCTTACCAAGGGCATAATTCGTCGTGAACAATTGCTCCAAATGAAAAAAGGTGCCCACATTATTAATACCTCGCGTGGAGGCATCGTCAATGAAAATGACCTATATGACGTGATGATGGAAGGGCATCTTGGGGGAGCGGCTATAGATGTTTTTGAAAACGAACCCTACACAGGCAGGCTTGCTGAGATAGACCGCTGCCTATTAACAGCTCATATGGGGTCAATGTCTATTGACTGTAGGTATCGAATGGAAATGGAGGCTACTGAAGAAGCCGTTCGCTTCCTTACCGGAAAACCATTGGAAAGTGAAGTTCCCCAGTTTGAATATGAGAATCAAGGATAAGATCTTTTATGAATTCAGCTAACAAGAGTCAGAATCGCATTGCAACGGTTGTTGGTGGGAGTGGGTTTATCGGATCTCATGTGGCAGACCGATTGAGCCAGGAAGGATATCAAGTACGAATTTTTGATTGCAAAGATTCTTCCTGGAAAAAACCCGAACAGGATATGATTATTGGAGATTTACTCGATAACGATCTTTTAAATAAAGTTATTGCCGGCTCTGAGATAGTTTATAACTTTGCAGCCTTAGCCGATCTAGATCATGCTAGACATATGCCGATCGAAACTATCAATGTCAATATTTTAGGAAATGCTAGAGTACTAGAAGCTTGCCGTGTTAATTCGGTCAAACGTTTCATTTTCGCCAGCACAGTTTACGTCTACAGTAGAGAAGGAAGTTTCTACCGTTGTAGTAAACAGGCAGCCGAAAACTATATAGAAGAATACCAACGTATTTATAATCTTGACTACACCATACTGCGCTACGGCTCTTTATACGGACCTCGGGCGGACAACACTAATGGTCTTCTCCGCATAGTTAACAAAGCACTAAAAACAGGTGTCGTAAGTTACAGTGGTAGCCCTGATGCCTTTCGTGAATACATCCATGTTGAAGATGCCGCGAAGGCAAGCGTGGATGCTCTAGGCGATGACTTTCGCAATCAGAGCGTTGTGCTTACCGGGCAAGAGCCAATGCGAGTGATTGATTTACTAAAAATGCTGGCAGAAATTCTTGGTTTTCCTGATGAAGTTGAATTTGTCAAAGAAGAATATACAGGTCACTATATTCGCACACCTTATGCTTACCTCCCCAAACTCGGACGCAAATACGTGCTTCCTCTTCATGTAGATTTGGGGCAGGGCTTAATTCAATTAATAGATGAAGCACGCAAAAATCAATGAAGACAAGAGCAGCTTACGGTTTGCCTCTTTTAAAAAAAATCCTTTTACGTTCAATTAATGTATTTTTTTGGGCTAGGCTTTTTTACTCAGCTTTAATTAAGACCAGGTTGAAAAGGTGCGGGAAAGGGACCAGGTTCAGATTAACCACCTTTATTCTGGGATATGAAAATATCGTTGTAGGCGACAATTTGAATACAATGGGGTTTCTCTATCTTTATGCCAATGATAATGGTTTTTTGGAAATTGGAAATGACTGCTCTTTTAATAGTAATATTCAGATTGGCGCAGCAGGAGGAAAAATTATTATTGGAAATCAGGTTATGATTGCTTCCAATGTTGTCATAAGGGCTGCTAATCATGGGATGCAAAGAAATACCCCTATGAGAATTCAGCAGCATGATTACGGTGAAATTATTATCGAGGATGATGTTTGGATAGGCTCTAATTCAGTGATAACATCCAACATTACTATTGCAAAAGGCACTGTGGTAGGAGCAGGAGCTGTAGTGACCAAATCTACTGAGCCTTACTCTATTGTCGGCGGCATACCCGCTAGGAAAATTGGTGAAAGAATTTAAAATTATTTTTTGGGATTTTGACGGGGTTATTAAAGATTCCGTAAAAGTCAAAACGGAGGGGTATGAAAAACTATTTGCCCCTTTTGGTGAAAAAGTAGTTAAACGAGTCAATCGCCACCATGAAGATCATGGCGGGGTTTCTCGCTATGAAAAAATACCACTCTATTTAGGCTGGGCTGGCGAGTCAACAGACTCCGCTCAGGTTCAGAAGTTTTGCGATCGATTTTCAAATCTGGTTCAACAGGCAGTGATTGATTCGCCTTGGGTATCGGGAGCATATGAGTATTTGAAATCTAATCACGCTCGCCAATGCTTTATTCTTATGACTGGCACACCGCAAGAAGAAATTGAGTGGATATTGCAATCATTGGACATAACCCATTTCTTTCGAGAAGTGTATGGCGCGCCAAAAACTAAAGCCGCTATCATAGACGATGTCTTACAGCGTTTGAAATACACGCCGGAGCAAGCTTTGGTAATTGGTGATTCAAGAACAGACCTTGAGGCTGCAGAGCAAAATAATGTAGCCTTTTTGTTGCGACGCACACCCTTGAACCAAGAACTACAAAAACAGTTCCAAGGGCCTTCAATTGAAAACTTAAATCTGTAAAGGTTAATAATATTGAATAAACCTATTGTTTGCGCAATGATGATCGGGCGCAAAGGCAGTGTGGGATTTCCCGGAAAAAATATTTTTCCGGTTTTAGGGAGACCTCTTGCAGCCTACCCTTTATTAGCAGCAAATTCTTCCTCCCACGTAAAACGGGTATTCGTTTCAACGGATTGCCCGGATATCATGACGATTGCTAAAGAACATGGTGCCGAATTAATTGATCGCCCTCCAGAGCTGGCTAGTAAAGAGGCGTTGGGAGAAGACGTTTTTGAACACGGATATCATGAAATTAAAAGACGGCTCCAGAAGGAAGGTTTGGAAATCGAATTACTGGTCTTACTATTTGCAAACGGCGCTACCTTAAACAAAGACCTGATAGACCAAGGTGTGGCGACTTTGAGAAATAACAAGAATTTTGATTCTGCAGTAACTACATCTATCTATAATATGTGGAGCCCACTTCGGGCACGCAAACTTGATGCGGATGGGTGTTTAAACCCAATGGTACCATTTGAAACCTTTGGGGATCCACGCACTTTAAATTGTGACCGCGACTCCCAAGGGGATGTGCATTTTGCAGATATGGCGGTTTCAGTAGTCCGACCTGAATGCCTTGAAAATATGGCTGAGGGGCTCTTACCTCAAAAGTGGATGGGCCAACGCATCGCTCCCATTTCTAATTGGGGAGGGTGTGACGTTGACTACGAATGGCAAATTCCTATGGTTGAGTTCTGGCTTCGCAAACATGGCATTCAAGAAGCGTAGAGGTAATAAATGGAAAAGAACCCTCGCCCCATCTATCAAAAACAAAACAGTTTCTATGAGATCAAGCACAAGCAAAATACTACACTGCCTGAAACCATTTCCCGCGTCGCTAATGTTCGCCAAAGAGCTGATCTCACCAGTAAAATGTCAAAATCGCATCGCGAGATTTTTAATCAGGTCTGCAAAGACTTACTCGACTCCAACCCGTCTGACAATCCTACTCCATTTTCCCTCAGTCCCAGTGTTGTTGAAGAGATAGCCACCTACTCAGATTCTGATCTGCCTCGGTATTTAGTACATCGATACCGATATGAAATTTATCCGCAGCTGAAAATTCTTGACGAATACCCCCCTTACCTGCAAATTGAGCCTTCTTCCATCTGTAATTTTCGATGTGTTTTCTGCTTTGAAACAGATCCCACTTTTACCGAAAAATCTAATGGGTTTATGGGGCAAATGACACTAGATTTATTTAAAAATATTATTGATCAAGCTGAGGGGAATATAGAATTTATTTCATTAGCATCGCGCGGCGAACCTATGATCTGTAAAGATATTGTTCCCATGCTGGAATACACACGAGGGAAATTCCTCAACCTTAAAATTAACACCAATGCCTCTTTACTGGACGAAGAAAAATGCCATGCCATTCTTTCCGGAGGGGTAAAAACCATCGTCTTTTCTGCAGATGCTGCCGAAGAGCCGCTGTACAGCAAATTCAGGGTCAATGGAAAGCTGTCCGTAATTTTAGAAAATATTGAGTTGTTCCAAAAAATTCGACAGAAAAATTACCCGGACTTATCTATTATCACGCGTGTTTCGGGGGTTAAGTTTTCTGATGAGCAGGATCTGGATTCTATGCAAAAAGTTTGGGGGGACCTTGTCGATCAGGTTGCCTTTGTGCAGTACAATCCCTGGGAAAATGTTTACAACCAACCTGCAAATAATATAGATAAAGCCTGTTCAGACCTCTGGCGCAGAATGTTTGTGTGGTGGGACGGAAAAGCAAATCCTTGCGATGTCGACTACAAGTCAACTCTCTGTGTGGGATCATCAAACGATCATCGGTTAGATGAAATATGGCAATCATCAATCTACCAGGAAATTAGAGACGCACATATCAATAGTAAACGCCAAAACAAAAATCCCTGCACAGCCTGTACGGTGGTATAGGAGTCGATATATGGTAAAGCATAAAATATGGGTCGAAAAAGTTAGTCGCGTTCGAGGTGAACCGACAACTCGTCATGGTTTGATTCGACTCGATAAAAATGAAAGAGTCACAGGCTTTTCACAGGAGTTTTTAGAGCAACTGATGTCTGAGCTAACGTCAGATCATTTGACCGCCTATCCGGAACCAGAAATACTCTATGAACAGTTAGCCCAACTACATAATGTGTCTTCGAATAACCTTATGTTAACAGCAGGCTCCGATGCTGGCATACGTCATTGTTTCGATTTGTTTGTCAATCCCGGCGGAGAAGTGGTTGTTTTGGAACCGACCTTTGCAATGGTTGATATTTATTGCCAATTATATGGTGCCCAGAAACAGGCTGTCGGCTATGACAATCAATTACAACTGGATGTTGACAGGCTTCTCGAAAGTATCAACCCAAAAACCGAATTGGTTGTCATTGCTAATCCGAATAGTCCCACTGGCACCCTGATTTCACAGGAAGATATCAAGACAATCCTACTCAAGGCAGCAAGTTTTGATGTGCCGGTTTTGGTTGACGAAGCTTATTACGGATTCTGTAAACAGACTGCCGTTCCCATGCTTAAAGAACATGACAATCTCATCGTTAGCAGAACCTTTTCCAAAGCATTTGGTTTGGCTGGTCTCCGCATGGGTTACCTATTGGCACAAACCCAAGTGGCTCAGCTACTGTACCGGTTCCGTCCTATGTATGAAGTCAATGCAGTAGGAATTCAAGTAGCTTTAAAACTTCTAGACCAGCCCCAGATTGTTGAAAACTACCTTTCTGATACGGAAGATGGCCGTCGTCATCTATTGGACTTTGCACAAATAAAGAGACTTAACTTTGTGGACACACAAACCAATTTTATCCATATTGACTTTGGTAGTAAAAAACAGAAAGTTGTGGAAGAACTCTCCAAATCAGGAATTTTAGTGCGCGGTGGACTCCCGGTAAAAGGTTTTGAAACTTACCTTAGAATTTCCCTTGGCCCTATGGTTGCAATGAAATCGCTTACTGAAGTCATTTCAAAGGTAGTGGTTTAGGTTCGTTGGGAAATACCCTTTCATCAATATGCACCCCAGAAAAAGCATGGAAAGCCCCTAAAAAAAATAACACTTCTGGAAAATTAATCTACCCATCCTCGATTCCAGCATTTTGTGGGCAAGGGTTTGTAAACTCCACCGCAAATTGCTACAATATTAGAATCTTGGCTTGTTGTTTTTGTATTTCTTAGCTATTTTTTTCAGTTTTTTTGGCTAATAAAGCCTTCTCTTGATTCGCGTGAATTAAATTTTCTTTAAAGATTCACCAAGCTTTTTGTGATCAATTGTTAACAGGTGAAAACAACTCCTAAAAGTGTTTTTCCAAAGATTTTTCTAGCCAAAATCTTTCGTATTATCTGAGTAAATGGAGATAGGTTTAATGGGGATAAAGGTTTTATTCATATACCCTAATACGTTCGGCATGAATATGTTGCCGCCGGCCATTTCCTTGTTTTCTGCAATACTCCGAAAACAAGGACATGAAGTCGCTCTTTTTGACGCAACTTATTATGCCATCGACTATGGTGTTGATTCAGATGGGATTAAGGCTGAGCGTTTAAACGTGGTTCCCTTCGACCTGGGGGCTCGTGGCATTAAAATGCGCACTACTGACTGGCGGGAAGATCTCGATTCTCAGATCAACTCGTTTTGTCCCGATCTTATAGCCCTATCTACCACAGAGGATATGTGGAATTTAGGCTTGAAGATGTTGACACAGGTTAAAGATTACATCTCTCAGAACAATATTCCAGTTTTAGCAGGAGGTGTATTCCCCACCTTTGCCCCTGAGATAGTGATTCAGGAATCTATCATCGACATGGTTTGCGTTGGAGAAGGTGAGAACGCCCTCGTAGATTTATGCGAAAAAATTGAAAAAGGCCAGTCCTATGAAGATGTAACTAATCTTTGGATTAAGCAAAAAAATGGCTCGATCAAAAAGAACCCAATCTCAAACCCTGTAGACGTAGATGAGGCTCCCATCCTGGATATGAGTCTGTTCGAAGAGCAACGTTTATACCGGCCTATGGCAGGCAAGTGGTACAAGATGATGCCGGTAGAAACTATTAGAGGGTGCCCGTACAAATGCACCTTCTGCAATTCTCCAGATCAAATAACCATGTATAAAGAAAATAATGGCTCCAATTTCTTTAGAAAAAAAAGTATCTCCCTAGTCTATAACGAGCTTAAACATTTTAAAGAAGATTTAGGAGTCGAGTATAACTACTTTTGGGCAGACACATTCTTAGCTTGGTCACCAGATGAGTTCGAAGAATTTTGCGAAATGTATAAAGATATTGGCCTGCCTTTCTGGATGCAGACTCGCCCCGAAACCGTTTCAGATTACAAAATTAAAAAGTTGGCTGATGTGGGCTTACATCGAATTTCTTTTGGGATTGAACATGGAAATGAAGGATTTAGAAAAAAGCTGCTCGAAAGACATTGGAAAAATAAGGATATTATCGAAGCTTTAAAAATCCCTCACCGACACGGCGTTCAGTTTAGTTTGAATAATATTACCGGGTTCCCCACTGAAACCAGAGAGTTGGCAATGGACACAGTTGAGTTAAATCGTAATATTGATTCAGACAATCAAAACTTATACTCCTACGTCCCTTTCCATGGAACTCCATTAAGAAAATTATGTGAAGATACCGGGCTTGTCGCTCCCGAAACCATAACGAAGGCCCTTACCGATAAACCGATGCTCATCATGCCTCAATACCCTCAGCACGAAATAGAGGGTCTTATTAAATGCTTCACTCTCTACGTAAAATTCCCAAAAAATCGCTGGAAGGAAATTAAAAAAGCTGAAGCTGACACCCCAGAAGGCAGTAAAATTTACGAAGAACTCAAACAAGAATATATTGAAAAATATTTACCAAAAACTAACAACGATCTGGAAGAATCATCCGCCGCTGCCGATTTGGAATACGGAGTAGAACAAACCGAAGTTTGTTAAATCCAATTTCCAAATAAAACAAGGTGCCCCCTCCCCATTCAAATGACACACCGGAAACTCATTAGACTTTGAAAGTTATTTTGAATTCTTCGTCTTCTTCTATAAATACATTCGAAAATTTAACAAAATTTTTCCAGACTCAGTCTCGAAAAAATTATGAAAATAATCCTTTTAAACAAAGGTGCCCCTAAAATCTGACACCTCTCTCCTATTAGGAAATATGTTAGAATAAAGTCTAATGGATTGAATTTTTACATGTTTAACAAGGTTCGTTTAATTTTTATAACTTTTAATAATGTTTGTTCAGGAGACCCATTTGATCCCTGCCTTGTTAAAGGTTCCATTTAACTAATATAAGGCAAAGATGATTCATGAACTCACAGCAATTTTTGCATTGTCCAAAATCAGCTTAAGCTAAATCCATGACCCCTCCCAACCCTACCGCCAACCTCCCAAGTTTATTAATACGCTTATGGAAGCATTTAAGCCCACGCCGTCAATATCAGTTTTTTTTAGTCTTTGGCTTGATGCTGACCAGTGCCCTTACTGAAGTAATTAGCTTAGGGGCGGTGCTCCCTTTTCTTGGAGTACTCGTTGCCCCCGAAAAGGTTTTCAATCATCCTTTGGCGGCAGATTTCATACAGGCTTTTGGCTTCACATCAGCAGACCAATTATTATTACCTCTTACCCTTATTTTTTGTACAGCAGCCATATTAGCGGGAGTATTTCGAACGCTACTCTTATGGGTTGACACTCGTCTCGCAAGTGCGACCGGCACAGACCTTAGCATAAATATTTATAAGCGCACTCTCTATCAACCCTATAAGGTTCATGTCGCTCGCAATAGTAGTGAAGTTATCAGCGGTGTGACGGATAAAGTAAATAAGGGTATCGATGTGATCACCCATATGTTGATGCTGGCAAGTTCAATGATATCGTTGCTGGCTATTACTTTCACTCTGATTGTCATCAATCCCTTGGTCGCCTTAATAACAGGCGTTGGCTTTGGCTTTAGTTATGCCTTGATCACTTTGCTGGTACGTCGTCAATTAAAGAGAAACAGTGAGAAAATTTCCCTCAGAGAAACACAGGTCGTCAAAGCACTGCAAGAAGGATTAGGAAGTATTCGAGATGTACTGCTAGATGGGACCCAACCCGTCTATTGTGATATTTACCATAAATCAGAACGCCCATTGAGACAAGCAGGTGCAAACAACCGCTTCATTACCGGGAGCCCGCGATTTACCATGGAAGC
>JABJCF010000253.1 GCA_018665625.1 Nitrospina sp.
TTAGAACCTCGAACTGATTGGTTTTTTCAATTTTTTGAATTATGCGGACGGAAGCAAGAGCCCAATACAATCTCTGAAGTTCTTCTTTTATGTCAGGCTCTTGTTTGAAGACGGTATTTTGAACTTCATAATGGCCATCGTGGCTCAAGCAATGTTTGATTATTTCATCATGATGCATCAAGCTAACGGTTTTTACTGAGCTTTTGAATTCCGTGTAGACAAAATTATTTCCTGTCACGAAACGGTGCTCTAGTAGCGCGAGAAACTGAGATATGTTTTCCGAGTTTAGATCTTTTTCAACAGATTCGTTTTCGGTGTAGCAGGAATTTCCAGAGGAAGGGAATATATTTTGAAAAACAAAAAGGTATTCAAAGTGGCGAATGATTTCCTCGGCATATTTTTTCTTCTCATCATCTAATGAAGATTGCGAAATAATTTGAATGTCGACATCAGACCGAAAATACATCTCTTCCCGGCCATAACCTCCACGGGCGAGAATGGCTAGTGGAGCAGTTTCTTTTTCTAAATCTTGATTGTTTTGTCGATTGAAAAAACATAGTGCTGAAGTAAATGCCGCTTGCACAATCGTGTCGACCAATGCCGTTTGTTTGAGCAGAATCAGATGAGAGTTATCCGATTTAAGGCATTCTTTTTTTAGAAGATCTTTCTCGTTGTTGACAAACTCCAAGGCACGATCTTTAAAATCTAAATAATATTTTTGGGGATTGATATCGGCTTCGTCAGAAAATAAATTTGACTGATCAAGAGTGGAAGCTTTTTCCTTAAGTTTTTGCCGATAGGTTTCGGAAAGATTGCGATTAGCTAAATAGAGTTCATTCATTCTGGGTTTTTCACAAAGTTCGAGGCGTATATTTCAAGCCTCGGAGAAAAAGAAAACCAGAATTAGAATAAACCTAAAACCTTAAAAATTCAAGCGGTTAGGGCCGCAGTTTTTATGAGCCAGAATTCAGGGTCCGCCCCATCAATTCAGCAAAAGGCTGCAGATTTTTCATTAATTTTGCAAATTTCGAAGGCTTGAGAGATTGAGGTCCGTCAGAATATGCTTTGACCGGGTCAGGGTGGACCTCAATAATCAGACCATCTGCCCCGGCAGCGATGGAAGCGCGAGACATGGACTCCACCAAATCCCAATATCCTGTCGCGTGGCTGGGATCAATGACAATAGGTAGGTGAGTTTCCTTTTTTAGAACCGGTATGCAACTTATATCAAGCGTGTTTCGCGTGGCCGTCTCAAATGTTCGGATGCCTCTTTCGCAAAGGATCACATTGCTGTTTCCTTCTGACAATACATACTCAGCTGACATTAAAAACTCTTTGATGGTGTTCATCATGCCGCGTTTTAAAAGAATGGGTTTGTCTACTCTGCCTAATTCTTTTAATAAAGAAAAATTCTGCATATTCCGAGCACCCACTTGCAGAATGTCTGCGTATTGTACGACCAGATCAATTTCTCTCGGGTTCATAATTTCTGTGACGATGGGGAGCCCCGATACTTCTTTAGCATCTGCCAGTAATTTAAGACCGTCTTCCTCCATGCCTTGGAAACTATAAGGAGATGTGCGGGGTTTGTAGGCACCGCCTCTAAGAAAATTAGCTCCGGCCGATTTTACCAGTTTGGCTGTAGTGCAAATTTGTTCTTTGCTTTCTACCGAACAGGGGCCAGCTATGATCGCAATTTCATCTCCGCCCACCGAAACGCCATCTGCATGGATCACTGAGTTAACGGCTTTTACCTCCCGACTTGCAAGTTTGTATGGCTTTAAAATGGGGAAGACACTTTCTACCCCGCCCATCGTCTGGATGGATTGCAGCCTGTCTTTTCCGCGCTCATCCCCGACGGCACCGATTACTTTTCTCTCTACTCCTGAAATCTCATGTGGAGTGTAGCCAAGTTCTTCAATCGTTTTTGTCACCTTTTCAATTTGTTCAGGAGTGGCACCTGAAGACATTACTATAATCATTAAATACGCCTTAAATAAAGTTCAATTGTTGCATTATAGCATTTAAGAAAAAGAAATTAGTAATTTTTGGTGCGCCAGTTTTCCTTGAGGTCAGGGGCGGTTCACTCCATTAATCCTGGCCCATTAAGGGTGTTTATTTTGACTATTTCGCTAACCGGTCTTCTTGAAGACCGGGGGCGCGGGTCTTCCTTCCTATAGCCAAGGGTCAACAGCATCACGGGAATATGAGAAGCATCAAGCTCTAATATTTTTGCGACCGCGACGGGATCAAACCCGATCATAGGGCAGGTGTCCCATCCTCGATTTACGGCGCCAAACATAAAGGTCATCGCAGCCAGTGATGCACTTCGAATGGCTTCGTCTCTTTGTAATTGAGTGTGGTCTTCATAGAACCCTTTGATCATGGGTAGAACCTTTTTCTGTATTTCTGGGTCGACATCTTGATAGATAACCGGAGCATCTTCAAAGGCATTTAATTTTCCGCAAACAGCAATTAAAAAGGAGCAGGACTCAACGTGCTCTTGTCCCCAGGCCGCTTCCCGGATGCTTTTTTTAAGATCATTGCTTTTCACAGCTACAAATTTCCAATGTTGAAGATTGAAGGAGCTGGGGCTCAGTACTACCTCTTGCATTAGCTCATCCAGGTCTGTATCGCTTATGGTTTTGTCCGCCTGATAGGATTTAATAGATTGGCGTTTTTGAATAGTTTCTGAAAATTCCATTTTATTTTCCTTATTTATAAATGGTGCTTGCAAATTATTTATTGTTAAAAAATCGTTTTAAAATTAGGCCGTCTGCAGATAATCGCCCACCGCCACTGATTAAAAGGGGGAGGCATAATGCAATTGCAAGGAGGTGGTATTCAAAACCTTCACCCGCCTGTTGACCCGACCAGTTCATGAAGAATCCATTTGAGGCGTGTGACATGACGATGGCTCCCGCCATAATCATGAAAATTCCCGCAGCACAAAACCGAGTTAGAAATCCAGCTATCAATCCCAATGCTCCTAATGATTCTCCCAGAATAATTAATATTGCAATAATCATAGGAA
>JABJCF010000254.1 GCA_018665625.1 Nitrospina sp.
CCAATCCACTTCCGGGGATACTGTTGTCCATATTATCTCCCCGATAAAACTTATTAAAAACATTCGCGACCTGCTCTTTCGTCATTCCCGTGCCGTTATCTTCCACCACGACTTCAGTATGACCATTATTTCTATGCACCGAGGTAGTTATTTTCCCACCCTTGGGCGAATATTTTGTGGCATTGCTATATAAGTTTTTGAAAACCTGTTCCATTTTCCCCAAATCCACTTTCCATTTAACCGTTCGTGGCGGACATTCAAAAACGAATTCATGCGAAGCCTTGTTGGCCTCCCCAAATAATTGCATGCTCCGATCGATGGTATCAGACACCGCATAGGTTTTTTTATCCAGGGATATTTCACGTCCCGATTCAATCCTTGATATATCGAGAAAGTCATTGATGATATTCCCAAGCTTCAATGACTCTTCATTGATATAGCGCAAGTATTTATTAACTGATTCCGGGGGCAGGTCTTTTTTATGCAACAAAATCTCGGAAAAACCCTGAAGGGATGTCAAGGGAGTTCTAAGTTCATGCGCCGCTGTTGAAAGAAATTGCGACTTCAAATTATCCACTTTACGTTCAAAAGTAATATCACGTAATACCGTTACATTGCCCACCAGTTCATCCTTTTCATTCCGGATTATCGTAGAAACCCCCTGGACAAATTTCCTTTTACTGGATCCGCTGTCACCCCATAACTCAAACTCAAAAGGTTCTTCTGAATTTTCTTTTTCGTCGTTGCAAAAAATCTGACTTAAAAGAAGCTGGTTTTGTATAACCTGATCTGCTTCTTTGCCCAATGCCTCTTTTACCTCAAGAGAAAGAATTTCCCCCGCAGCATGATTCATCAACACAATGGTTCCCGACAAATCGGTAACAATCAACCCTTCGCCGATAGATTTCAAAATTCCCTCTGTTTGACTCTTGGCTGCCCGGATTTCAGAAAGCGAATTATTGAGTTCCTCTGTTCTTTGGTCTACCTGTTCTTTCAAAGTCTGCGAATACCGTTCCCGTTCCAACTGAGCTTGTTTTTTTTCGTTAATGTCCAGGGCATAACAAACCAATGACTGCGGGATGCATTTTTCATCGTTGAGTGCTGACAGCGATAAATGAACAAAAATTTCTTCCCCTCCCTTTCGAATCGCCGTGATTTCCATTTCGTGACTCCCCTTAATTTGCGCCGGAATTACAACCGTTTGCTTTAAGATTTCTTCGGGAATTTTAAATACAGCTGAAATGGACTTGTTCATAACCTCGCTTTCCATATAATGAAAAATATGCTCAGCCCCCCGATTCCAACCGGTAATATTCAAAGACATATCCAGAGAAATAACAGCATCGTGAATTTTATCTAAAACTTCAGCCTGTTTTTTTAATTCGTCTTCAGCCTTTTTGCGTTCCAGAACACGCCCTATTTGAGTTCCCACCTGCCCCATCAAGTCCAGAATCTCCCAGTTTATATCCAGGATTTTAGGTGTAAAAAACTCCATGACCCCCACCACATCCTTGCGGATCAAAATGGGGCAAGCCACGGCAGTCCCAATTCCTAGCTCGTCTGTTTTTTTTGCCCGCGGGAAGTCTTCATTTGTATACACATCGCTTATCCATTCAGGGCGTCCTGTTTCAGCCACCCTGCCTGGCAGACCTTTTCCAACTGTAAAAGTTGTGTTTTCCGTAATCTCTTTTAGAGTTTTATATCTTTCTGGAGAGTCAAAATGCCAAAGACCACTGGGAATAAATTCTGAAGAATTTTCTTTTTTTAAATATAAATGACCCACAGGCCAATCCATAAACCGACAAAGTCTTTCCAAGGCAAAAGTCAGGGTACCTTCCATCTCAGGAAAATCATTGGCAGCCACTGCAATATCGCGTGAAATCTGAACCCTTTCACTTTCCCACTGAAGTTCATTTTCAAAAACCTGACGTTCCATCTCCGATTCCGCAATGTCCGCAAAAAGAGGTAAAATTAGTTTGATATTTTCCAAGCTCTCCATGGCTTCATCATGCATGGCAACAAGAATGCCTATGGGGTTATTGCTGGAGTCCGTGAGCGGAATTCCGACATAGGCCTCGACACCCAGGTAGCTCAACATTTTGCTATCAGGGAACATTTTGCGTACATTACGAGAATACGTGTACAAGCCCTGAGCCAAAACATTTTCACAGGGAGTCCCAGAAATATTATAGATAAAGTTTTCTAATAGATGTGATCCCTTACAAACGGCCAATGTATTTATTTTTCTATCATCCAGGGGATCCAACTCACCAATAAAACCATATCTGACTCCCAGAGTAGCAGCCATTTTTTCAGCCAATAAAGCATAAAGTTCTTTTCCCGATTCACCGGAAACATCTTCAATAATGCTTTTAACCTGACTGAATAAAGTTTTATATTTTTTCTCGCTTATCTCCAATGCTACTTGCTGTTCTCTTCTTTTTTCAAATTGTCTTTCCAGTTTTTCATGGGTGGAAATCAGTTCCGTTTCGTGCTCCCTGGCTCTTTGACCGCTACGGACAGCAGCCCCCAACGCCCACGAAAGAAGCAATCCAAAACCCATTACTATCTCGGGTTTCGGAGATCTCATTTCCATAAGGAAGGATTTTCCCGGAAGGCATTTGAATTCCCATCTCAAACCGTTGTACTCCAGCACCGATGAAATCAACCAATGCTCCGGATCGCCTGTTTCTTTGATCCTTCGCTGAAAAAAAAGTGTCTCGTTCTCGAAAATAGATGCTTGTATTTCATTTTTTCCTTTTGCAAAAACTTTCCCTAATAATTTATCTATGAAAATTTCTCCCCGGATAAACCCAAGAAACTTTCCCTGATGAAACAGAGGTGTAAAAACGGAAACAACTTTCTTTCCCTCAGATGTTGAATAAGCAGGCGAATACCAGGTTCCTCTCTCCCTGGCAGTATTCATAATCTGAACGTCGCGGGGAGAATTAATCAAACTCAAATCACCAGGCTCGGCAGCATCATTCTCTGCTACCTTCCATTGCACGCGATAGTCAGAATCAACCCAGACAATGGATTTAAAGTCACCATAATGGTTTAAATAATTTATGGCATCCATTTCCCACTCTTGCTGATACTCGGCTTCAGCGAAATCAATTTCAAAACGTTTTCCCATGCGTTGCAATGCAAACGTCTTGTCTTTTAATTCAAACAGGATTTTTGAAAGCATAGTCTCATGTTTCAATTGAAGGTCAGCCCGAATGAATTGAAGCTCGCCAATCACCAGCGATTGCCAGATACCTATAAAAATAGTAAGGACTGCCAAACTGGCGAAAGAGGAAGCCCAAACTGGAATTCCTTTTGCCAAACGGACCGCACATTCCCATGCAAGAGAAATTATTCCCGCTGAAATCACCATAAAGGTGATGGCAGTTTGCGGAGACATTCGGGTCATCCTGCCCCAACCAAACGCCTCCTCCAGCCCCACTAAAAAACCTGATAGTGCAATGGAGGCCATCACAAAAACCAGTCCTCCCAGGATAGCGACCAGTAGATGCCCTCTTTTGTTTTTTAGACAAAAATCAGAAACAAAAAAAACAACGGCCAACAAAGTAAAACAAAATGCCGTGTTCGGAGCCATGCGATTAGGGTGAGAGGCACCTTCAACAATGAAGTCTTTAAAAAATAGTTCATCGATTCCCAAGTTCAGCTTGAATATATATTCAAAAAGCGTGGTTCCGGCGAAAACCAAAATAAAAAATGATAAAACTCTAACCGCGCGAAAATTTGAGTTACTAGCAAGAAATAAAGCCGCCCCGGACAGGATGAAACATAAAGCCGTATTCGCCTGAATAAAAGCCAGGGGGGTTAATTGAACAAGAAAAGGAATTTTCTCCAACCAGCCAATCAATGCCAACAACCCCACCAACACGGTCACGCAGGCACAAATTTTTGAAAGAAATAACAATCTTTTTTCAAGTTTGATCATGATCTCGCCACTATTCGTTAGCTACAGCTTAAACCACACTAATCTTCCTTCTAATCCATAGTTCCTGAGTTTTTCAAGTTTGTAAAGTCTTTTTTTATTCCCTAATTCTTGCATTTTAATCATTAAATCCTTTTAAATTAAACCCCTAAAGACTCCTGAATATCGGAGCTCCAATTAAAAGGAAACACTATGTTGATTTATGGGTTACAAAAGGATATTACTTTCCAGCCCTCTCTATTCTTTTCAAAAGCATGCAAATGACCCAGTCTTCCCCCGCCCTCCAACTTTGAGTGTTATTTCTATTAATTTTTTGACAATCCGCTTTGACAATCCGCTTTTTTATGTTAAAAATTGTTCTCTTTTCTCCCTATAAATTTAAGAAGAATTCATGAAGATTCACGAATATCAAGCCAAAGAAATTTTAAGGAAATACAACGTCGCTGTACCCAACGGAGTTTTAGTTTCAGACAAGTCTGAAGCGGCCAAAGCAGCCAAAAAAGTGGGTACGGATGTGGTTGTGGTCAAAGCCCAGATTCATGCAGGTGGTCGAGGAAAAGGCGGTGGAGTCAAACTCGCCAAAAGCCCTGCTGAAGCCGAAAAGCATGCCGGTAAAATTATTGGCATGACTTTGGTCACCCCGCAAACAGGACCTGAAGGTCGCCTGGTAAAAAAGGTTTTGATCGAAGAAGGTATGTCCATTGCCAAGGAACTTTATATGGGTATCTTGGTCGACCGGGAAACCAGTCGGGTTCTCATCATGGCCTCTGAAGCGGGCGGCATGGAAATCGAAGAAGTCGCGGCTGACACTCCTGAAAAAATAATTAAAGAAGTGGTAGACCCGGTTATCGGGGTTCAACCTTATCTGGCGCGGAAAATAGCTTTTGCTCTGAACCTGGAAGGTGCAGCTTTAAAAGCCATCATTCCGTTCATCATTAATCTCTACGATGCGTTCGTAAAAGAAGATTGCTCGATGCTGGAGATCAACCCCCTGGTCATCACTTCAGATGACCGCGTTCTAGCACTCGATGCCAAGGTAGACATTGATGACAACGCCATGTACCGGCATAAGGAAACGCAGACCTTTCGCGACACCGATGAAGAAGACCCGATGGAAGTCGAGGCCAGCAAGTTCAACCTCAACTACATTAAGCTCGATGGCAATATTGGCTGCATGGTCAATGGCGCTGGGCTGGCCATGGGTACGATGGACATCATTAAACTATCGGGTGGTGAACCGGCAAACTTTCTCGATGTTGGCGGCGGGGCAGATGAAGAAATGATAGAAAACGCATTTAGAATTCTCATTTCCGACTCCACCGTAAAAGGAATTTTCATTAATATATTTGGCGGTATTCTTCGGTGCGATATTCTTGCCCGGGGCGTGGTCGCTGCAACTAAAAAACTCCATATTAAAATTCCGGTTGTGGTTCGCATGGAAGGCACTAATATGGAAGAAGGGCACCAGATTCTCAAAGATTCCGGTCTGAATTTCCTGATTGGTAATGGAATGAAAGATGGAGCCCAAAAGGTGGTCAAAGCAATCAAATGAGCATACTTGTAGACGAAAAAACCAGACTGATCACTCAAGGCATTACTGGGCGTGAA
>JABJCF010000255.1 GCA_018665625.1 Nitrospina sp.
AAGATCATCAAAATTCGGGATGTAGCGCAGTCTGGTAGCGCACTCGGCTGGGGGTCGAGTGGTCGGAGGTTCAAATCCTCTCATCCCGACCATTTTTTAGGAGCTTGCAGACTTTTCTGCAAGCTCTTTTTTATTTCCTGTCCCCTTTTAGATATAACGGAGGATTTGAATAACTCTCTTGTTTTAGCTTGTTATTCCCACATAGCGTATAGCAATGAAGCCGCTGCTAGCAGCCCTGCAATTATCCTACCCCAAAAGCCCATTGCCCTATTCCTGAAAGATGTTTGTTTGTGTTTTGTGAAGGGATTATCTTACGGTGTCGATGCCGACTTCGAGGTTATCGTCCCATCCATCGGGTAATAATGAGTCGAGGCCTTTGTCTCGTCGGGTTTGAGAAAGGTTTCTCATGTAGTGGGAGTTGCATTCGATACAGAACCAGCCTTCTCCTGAAAAAATCCAGCATTCATCTTCCACCCATTCCTGGGCTTCTTCTTCTGAATCGCACCACCCTCCGTTCTCTGAACAGTTTTCCGCTACCCGTGCATAACAGACCACCGAAAACTCTTTGTTCTTCTCGACGAACACTTTGGACCTCTTTCCAAATAAAAAATTCTTACAATAACATTATATATACACTTCTCTATCGCAATCAAGCCCAGTAACAATATTGCGCCTTCAATGTATATGATGAAATTTTACATTGGCTTGATGTAAAAATATTTATAATTCTTCTGAAAATTATTGATGACATGTTCTCACCAAATCCTTAATATAATTAAATATTATAAATTAAAAGTCAGATTAAAAAATGCCTCAAAAAAATAAAATATTGGTAGTGGATGACGAATCTTCCAATTGTGAAATGCTTAAAGATTTTCTCGCTTCAAGGTTTGAGGGAAAAGTAGAGGTTGAAGTGGCTTATAACGGAAAAGAAGCTGTAGAAAAAATTGAGCAATCCCCTCAGCCGGATTGTGTGCTTTTGGATATACAGATGCCGGTTATGGACGGCCTGCAGGTGCTAAAACTGCTTCAGCCTAAGTACCCTGATATAAAATTCATCATGGTTACTGCTAATGATTCGGTTAGCAAAATGATGGATTCTATGATGAATGACGCTTTTGATTATGTGCCCAAGCCTATAAATTTTGATGTTCTGGAAGAAAAGATTCTGTCTGCTTTGGGACAATAAATGATTTAACTCTCAGCCCTCGAACAGGCAATCGAAAGCCAGCAGGCCAATTTTTGTCTGGTCTATGAACATATCGAGTTGTTCTTGAGATAGCCCAGACTTTTTCATGAATTCTTCGCTGGTGATTTCTTTGTACTTGGTCACTACTGGATGTGAAATTTCATTTTCGTTAGCCAGTTTGTTTGCTGCGCTGAGAACTTCTACCAATGTTATCTTTTTATTTCCATCAGTATAGTCTTCATGATGGGTTGTTACTGAGTCTGTCACGATGGGTGGCAGTTCCCACCATTTTTTTAAAAATAGTGCGCCTAATTCCTGGTGGTTAATCCCGAAGGTTTCCATCTCCAGTGCCTCCAGAGGCTGGCCTGATCCGCTAATATCTTTTTTATGCAAAAAAGCAAAATACTCATCGGGAACGAGGTAATCGAAAACCAGAATTCCGACATCATGCATTAACCCTGCCAGAAAGCTTGCCTCTAGAGAGGCCGGGTCTTCAAGAAGTTCATTTGCCAGCATGCGGGTTAAGTAACCTACTGCTAGTGAGTGCTTCCAGAATTGGGTTTGGTCGAACGATTTGATTTTACTAAAGGACTTGGGAACCTCAACACTATAACAAAGGTCGAGCACCATCTTTATACCCAGCCTTACGATAGCCTCTTCAATATCTTCCGCCTTATCGCGACCGCCACTAAAAAACACGTTATTAGACAGGGTGACCAGCTTCCCTGTAAGCACCATATCTGCTTTAATCAATCGGGAAATATCGTCGACATTGCAATCGGGATCGTTTTTCAATTTTTGCAGTGCCAGTAGAACTTTTGGCAACGGCGGGAGGTCCCCTTTTTGCTGCAACGATTCTAGAATTTTTTCTCTCATCGATTAAACCATCTACAGATTCTTATTATTGAGAACCTCTATGGTATTTCAGGGCTCCGATATTGTCAAATTAAGGTATAGTGATGGAAAAATTGCTAGTGGAGATTTTCATGAAAGTTAAAGAGTTAATGACTAAAAAAGTCATTACAGTATCACCTGAAGACAAGCTGGACCGGGTTTTTATTTTATATAATTTTGAAAACATCCGGCATCTCCCGGTTTTAGAAAAAGGAAAGCTTGTAGGCATTTTGTCTGATCGGGATCTAAAAAAAGTCCTCGGCCCCAAAAAGAAAGTTGTGGAAAACCCAGATGGAACCACCGTCCAGCTTTCTACTCGCAAGGTCCGAAACATTATGCATCGCGGGGTGGTCACCGTAGAACCCGAACAACGGGCTGCCGATGCAGCAGCTATTATGGCAAAGAAAAAGATAGGTGCCTTACCGGTGATCCATAAAAATAAACTGGTCGGGATAATCACCGCAACAGATATATTGCAGGCTTTTGTGAAACTGTTCAACGAGCTGGATAAAATCAACAGATAAGGCAATCTAAAAGGGTATCTTTTCAACCAATTTTTCAACAGCTTGTAATTTATCCATAATACTTCCCCCTTTTGGGTATTTTAAGGTAGTCGTGCTATCCACCTTATCCTTGCAGCATTTATTTTTAATAATAGTGTAAGGATTCAACCGCTTAAACGACAGGCATGCATAACAATTTGGGGGTTTAAAAGATGTTTTTTTGAGGTACTATTGAGGAATGTAAAAGAGGAAGGGTTTTGAATAATAGTTAGGTCTAAATTTTTTATCTAAATATTGAAGGAGTTACTGATGAAAAAATTATCTTTTGTTTTAGCTTTATTGTTTATAGCGTCAATATCATCCATGGCATTTGCGGCAGACCCGGCTTTGAAATTTCCAATGAAAGAAGGCTCTAATGCAGAAGCGCACAAACATAATGAAGAAGGTATTTCCCATTACAATCAAGGGCATTATGATGTGGCGTTGAAACATTTTCAAATGGCTTCCAAAATCGATTCTTCTGTAGGAGAGGCTCACTACAATGAAGCCCTTTGCCTGGATGCTCTGGACCGACATGGAGAAGCAACAAACCATTTCTATGCGGCACGGAAGCATGCTAACGGAAACCCTGCAATTCTTAAATCCGGGATTCTCAATGCTCATGCTCCAATGAAAAGAGAAGGCTCTTAAGGTTTCCAGCTTTTCTGATCTCAAATAATAAAACCCGGATCATCTGATGATGATCCGGGTTTTTTATTTTGAGACGAAAAAAAATAATCTCTAGTAATAACCTTTATTTTCTTCAACACCCATTGTTTTCAATTGCTCTTTGGTCAGGCCTTTGGAACTAGAATCAGATCCAGCACTTGACGTTCCTCCTGCTGGAGCACCTGCACAACCGACTGCAAATAAAAGCAGAACTCCCATAATTAAATTCAACGCTTTCATACCCACCCTCCAAGTTTTAAAGTTTCAGGTTAAAAAATTACTGCCTATATAAAACACATAATAATTCCCATCACGGGGAAACACTGAGAAAATCCAATTGCCATTTTTCGGGTTTGCCATAACATTATCTCTCCAACCACCTATTTTTTCCATCAAATATATCTTAAAAATTGAGTTATCACTCAAAAAACATGGCTCCTTCATCTTGAACAACTATGATATCATTATAGTTCATCTATTATTTGACGGATATGACTTAATGAAAAATTGGTTTATGCTTTCTATGGTGGGGCTCGATCAGCCAAGCATTGTTGCAAAATTAAGTGCAGGACTTTGCAAAAACGGCTGCAATCTAGGTGATTCTACTATGGGTCGCTTAGGGAATTATTTCACCATAATGTTGATGGTCGAACATGAGGGCGACAAAAGTTCTCTTGAGAAAATTGTCAAATCTGTCGGTGAGCCTCTCAACCTGGATTCTCACCTGGTGGAACTCAAGGATGGCAGTGTGCAACACTTTGAACCCGATATCCGAGTCAGCCTTTTTACTGAAGACAGGATCGGTGTATTAGAAGATGCCACGGTGCCTTTAGCAAATGCAGGATTAAACATTCTACATCTGGAATCAAACCTCAGTGAAGACAGTGAATCAGGAACCTATTTTATCCATTTGGAGGGAACCCTCTTGCAGGGGCTAGCCCCTATTTACAAGGCACTGGAAAAACTTGAAGAAGAAAAAGGTATAAAGTCCCATCTCATCCCCGTGAACGCACAGGTTTCCTAAGTCATTCCCTCATTTTTATACTTTCAATTAAAAGCATGGAATTTTGAACTATGGAATTTTTCAAAACTTTTCCATAGTTCTGTTGTTCCATAAATTTTCTTAAAAAGCTTTGGCCGAAAAGCCGGGATGCGCCGAAAAAGAAACCGTAGGCAACCATTTTTAATGGCTGATGAGGTTGCTAGCGGGCTGAGCAGGATAACTTTTAAACCAGGGTGTCTGCACCACCGCCGATAATAAGTTTGCCGTCTTCTTCCAGTTTCTTACAAACGGCAATGATTTTCTGTTGAGCTTTTTCGACTTCACTGATTTTCGTTGGCCCCAATGATTCCAAGTCCTCCTTGAGCATCAGCGCTGCACGCTCAGACATATTGGTGAACAACTTTTCTTTCAGGTCATCGGTAGCAGTTTTCAGTGCAATAAGGAGATCTTCCTGATTGATTTCCTTCATGATCATCTGGATTCCATTGTCATCAATCTTGAGGATGTCTTCAAAGGTAAACCGCAGATTTCTTATTTCATTTGCCAAGTCAGGATCTACTTCATCCATAGAAGTAAGAATGGATGTTTCTGTTGTGCGATCCAGAGAACCCATTACAGCCGCAGCCACTTCTACACCCCCCAATTTATTACCAGAAACAGCACCAGAGGTTATAAACTCCGCCTGAAGGGCTTCATCCAGATCACGGATTACAGCGGGTGCAACTCTTTCAAGAGTGGCAAGTCGATGAACAATTTCCATTCGATTTTCTTCGGGAAGCTCGCGAATGGTTAGACTCGCCACAGGGGGGTCAAGGTGAGCTAGAATAATGGCAGCCGTTTGCGGGTGCTCATTAATGACAAATGAGGATATAATTTTCGGGTCCAGTAAACGAACGGTTTCCAATCCACCGCCCATTTCTTCACCGGGAGTTGTAATATTATTCAAAATTTCGGTTGCCTTGGCAGGGTCCATCGCTTGCATCAATGCAGTTTTTAGAAATTCAACACCACCGACACCCAAGCCACCGCCACCCGACTCCACCAATTCATAAAACTCTTTATTCACGACATCCATGACCTGAGTATCGACATCCCCGAGGGCCGACATATAATTCCCCACACTCTGGATTTCACGTTCATCCAAATTAGCTAAAACCAATGCTGCGGTTTCTTCACCCAGAGTCATTAACAAAATTGCTGCTTTTTCGGGTCCTGTATATTTTCTTGCCATGATGGTTTAATTCGTATCCGTGAATTATTATTACAATATTACTCTCAGCCTTCCGAGTGTCAATATCAATTCTAAATTGCGCTCATCCTGACGCAAAATTGCATCCCTAAATGCCCATAAGGCATCTTGAAAACTTTTAAATAGAACTATTTATGCAGTTTGCCGTTCTCTGGAAAACTGTATAATTGGGAACAGAATAAATGTATGCCTTAAACGACGTATCGTCCAATTGCCTTGAAAACTTAGCGCATGAATTTAAAAATTGCAGATTTTTTTATTGGTAGCCTATCAGGAGCAATAATGGCCTATTGCAGTCATCTCATGGTAAATCCTGATATGAACATGTTTCTCGCAATGATCCTGGGGGGTTTGATTGGAATGATATTAATGACTATCATGATGCTTTTATTAATGCCTTTCTGCGGCGCTTTTGAAGTAATGATCCCCCTTCATATAAATGGAATGCTGATAGGGATGTCGGCAGCAATGCTATCTACCCTCCCCTCCATTTCCACTCATCTCATCACATCCGGGGGAGCTCTGGCAGGTTTGATGGTTTCTGTATCGGTCTACTTTTCAAATAAACATCTGACGCAATCATGAAATCAAAAAAACAATCTTATGATAAAGTCGCACAATCTTTTGATTTCCTAAGGGCTGGTGATATGCGCCGATGGGAAAGCCATCAGAAAACTCTTTTCCAAAACCTGACCGGAAAAGTTCTTTATGTAGGGACAGGAACAGGACTGGAAACCGTGAACTTTCCTGCCGGACTAAACGTAACCGCAATTGACCTCAGTCGTCAGATGCTTGAGAAATCCAGGGAAAGGGTGGCAAATTATTCCGGAAAAATGCATCTTTGCCAAATGGATGCAGAAATCACTGGGTTTCGTGATGACACGTTCGACACGGTATTGACGGTCTGTGTTCTGTGTAGCGTACGACACCCTGTCCCTTGCCTGAAAGAACTCAAGAGGGTTCTCAAGCCCGAAGGAAAACTCGTACTATTTGAACATGTGCTTAGCAAAAACCCGTTTTATGCTATCGCCTTAAAAACCATGTCAAACTTGACCGAACGACTGGAAGGAACTTTCCTCGACCGTGATACCCTGAGCAATGCAGAGAAAGCCGGGTTTAAAATTCTCTCCCATAAAAATGTTTATCTGGATATTGTAAAAGCAGTAACAGCAAGGTCGGCATAAAACTAATCGAAGGGTATGATTTAGATATGATTTTAGGTTTAGACGACATTCCCGGTGGAACAACTTTCGTTTCCTTTTTAATTTGGATGGTCTTAACAGGGCTGTATTATCTGGTTTGCTATCTTGCGGCTTTAAATGTTCTGGATGATCTGACCCGCAACAGCTGGCTCAAAATACCTGCCATGATGTGCGCGGCGATTCCTGCAGCAGGATTAATGGCCGTTTTTCACTACAAACCTTTTATCTTTACTCTTCTAGTTTCCGTTTCTAATTATTTTCGAGTGAAAAAGATGATTCAATCTCCCCATGCCAAATGGGGAGATATGAAAATCAATCCTGCTCTTTTTTATATGGCGAGTTATGGCTACATCGCCCTACTCGCAGCTTTGGCATTTTATTTTCCCACTCTCGATTTCAGTCAATAAGCGATTTGAAATTGATTGAATCCAATATCATTATAGAAATGGCAGCCACATGGGGGTTTTGGCGCGATAGGTTTCATATTCTTCGCCAAACTGCTCTTTAAGAGCTTTTTCTTCAAAATGAATACGGTATTGGAACCCAAACAAGGCGAGTAAAGTCCCGACAATTCCTACAGTCCATGAATGAGTTGTCACAGCATAAGAAAGTATTACAATCATCATGGCAGTGTAGGTAGGGTGACGTATAGTGCCATGCAACTGGTCGGTTTTAAGGGTTTGCTGCTCACGAAAAGCTATATTGAATTTGAAACGGATAATTCCCAGTTGGGCAATGGATAAAATCCGCAAAGTACAGCCAAAGGTAAAAAGTATGACAATCACCGACAACTCCAACGTCCCAACCGGGATCAATGTGTTGCGCGATACAAACGACAAGCCAATCAAGGCAGCAACAATTGGCAAAACGTGACCACAAAGTTGTTTCAGATAGACTTTATTGAATTTGATATCTTCAGGTCGTTCTGTTAGCGTGAAAAAAACCACCTCAATGATTCCAAATATGAGGTTACTGTAAGAAACTATCAAAATACGCTCCGCCGGAGCACCACCCAACCACCAGGGGATCAAAGGTAGTAAATAGGTGATCCCTACAAGAATGATATTGAAATTAAAATTCTTAAACAGACAAAACAGCAAAATCGCTGCATATAAGGCAAAGTTGATCTGGAGTAGTAAAATTGCGCTCACGGAACCCTCTAACAACCATTTAAATACAATTAATTAGTCCAATATACCTGACTCAGAGAAATTGGATAATAATTCGCCGGAATCGGGTATTCTACTGTTTTTCATAGCAGTTTTATTATAAAATAAGAAAAACTGTATACCCCTTTCGCATTTGGATACTGAGAATGCTGAAATTGGCAATATAAATATACTTAAGTTGGGCCGGGCCATATGCGGATGAATATACACCTCCTCCGAATTAGCCATCAATCCCAGTAGTTGCATAATAGAATTGAGGTAAGCAATGGATGCAAAAACACTAAATATTCCTGATGAAGTAAAGCGCGAGATCGAAACTTTTGCCGCTGAGGTCGAACGGCTAAATCGCGGGGAAGTTGGCGATGACGATTTTAAGAGGTTCCGCCTGCAACAAGGAATATACGGACAAAGGCAGGAAGGCGAACAAATGATTCGTACCAAACTGCCCGCCGGAAAAATGACCAGCGATCAATTGCGCTGCATGGCAGACTTTGCTGAAAAATATTCACACGGTATCCTGCACATCACCACCCGACAGGATATTCAAATGCATTACGTCAAAATAAACGATGTACCGCAAGGGCTCGAAGACCTCGCTCAAGCAGGTATCACCAGTCGCGAAGCCTGTGGTAACACGGTAAGAAATGTCACCGCCTGCCATAAAGCGGGAACCTGCGCCAACGAGGTTTTCGATGTCGGCCCTTATGCTTTAGCAGTAGCAAATTATCTTTTGCGCAAAGAGTTGACACAAAACCTGCCACGCAAATTCAAAATCAGTTTCGGCGGTTGTAACGGCTGTGGGCTGGCACCCATTCATGACATTGGCTTGAAAGCTGTGATTAAAAATGGAAATCGTGGTTTTAGCGCATTGATTGGTGGCGGGTTAGGATCGTTTCCTCACGCAGCTTTGCCTTTAACGGAATTCATTTCTGAGGACAACCTTTTGCAGATGTGTGAAGCAATCGTGGCTGTCTTCGATAAATATGGCGACAAGAAAAATCGCAATAAAGCACGGTTGAAATTCGTGGTCGACAAACTCGGCCTTGAAAAAATCAAAGAACTCTACCAGGAAGAATTTGCGGCTCTGGATAGCAAAACATATCCCAAAATTCAAACAGTCGCGGAAGAGCCTCTGGCTTCCCCTGAATATCAATCGGTGGACTGCGATGCCGACCCGGAATTCCAGCTTTGGAAAAGCCGCAATCTTGAAGTTCAAAAGCAGGAAGGCTTTCATAATATCCAGGTCAAACTTATTCTCGGCGATTTCACCATCCCCCAGGCCAGAGGTTTGGCGGATATAGCAGAAAAATTTGCTGGCAGCAAGCTGGTTGCTACTGTCAATCAAAACCTGATGATTCCCTGGGTCAAAGAAGATGCTTTTGGCAATCTGTTTTCTGAACTGAAAAAAATAGGCCTCCACAAAGCGGGAACGGAAGAGATACGAGACATTACTTGTTGCCCGGGTTCACAAACATGCAACCTCGGTATCACCGCATCGCGTGGATTGGTGGACAGTTTAAATAAAGAAATGGAAAACGATTTAGAGATATCCAAAGATATGGATCATATTTCCGTCAAGGCAAGCGGTTGCCCCAATTCTTGTGGGCAACACCATATCGCCTCGATCGGATTCCACGGCGGTGCCAAAAAATTAAACGGTATTCTGACCCCGCATTACGAGGTATTGCTGGGCGGCAGGATCAATGAAGACAAAGTCGTGTTTGGAACTTCTGTCATAAAAATACCGGCCAAAAATGCGCCGGAGGCGATGAAAAGCTCCATCAATGATTACAAAAAGAACAAGCAAGAAGGCGAAACTTTCGGTGAATATTTCGACCGACTCGGTAAGAGCTATTTTCGCGAGTTACTAGATCCGCTGAAGAACCTTCCAGATATTGAGCAGTCCCCAGAGTCCTACATCGATTACGGCTCTACCGAAAAATTCAGTCTTGAAGATCGAGGTCAAGGTGAATGTGCAGGTGCAGTTACAGATATGATCACCGACCGTATCTCGGAAGCGGAGCGTGCGCTTTTCCAAGGCAAGCTTGCTCTTGAAAAAAATTCACTCAAAGAGGCAGGCGAACATGCACAGCGGAGTGTTATCGCATCGGCCCGTGCGTTACTAGTAACGGAAGGGATGGACTTTAACGATGACTGGGAATGCTTAAAAAAATTCCAATCTTTAGTCATCGACATGGAAATCGTTTCGCCTCAATTTGCGCAATTGATAGACAACTTCGAGAAAATTACTGATGCCCCCGATGAAAAGACAGCGCAAGGGTGGTTGACGGAAGCGGGTATATTGTTAAAGGAATGTAAAGCCGTTCAGGAAAAAATGGCGTCGGATAAATCTCTCAGGATAAGAGTAGGTGACGGCGATTCCAAAAAGAATGGTTCTGCAAAAACTTCAACAAGCATAGATCTTCTAGGCGTCAAATGTCCGTTCAATTACGTGAAAACAAAAATCAAACTGGAAACCATGGCGTCAGGAAGCATATTAGAAGTATTGCTGGATGATGGAGAACCTTCCGAAAACGTACCAAAGAGTATTAAGAACGATGGCCATAAGGTAATCTCTCTTATTGAAGAACAAGGTCACTACAAACTGACCATCGAAAAGGCTTAAGAATTAATGCTCATTAGTATGACCGGGTTTGGCCGGGCTGAATGCCAGAATGAAGACTATACCTATCAGGCAGAAGTTCGGTCCGTCAACAACCGCTTTATCGAAATCAATACGCGCCTTCCAAAAGCCTATGCGGACTTGGAACAACCTTTAAAGAAACTCATTAAGTCTTACTGTTCCCGGGGCTCCCTCAGCTTAACCATAAGCATTGCCAATTCAAATGAAAATTCAGGGGAATGGGAAGTCAAGCCAAACCTGCAACTGGCCACACAGTATGTAGATGCCTTAAACCAAATACGAGATACCCTGGGACTAGTCGGTGAAATAGATCTTAAATCTTTGACTGGCTTACGCGATATTATTAAAATCGAACCTTTAGCAATTGACCCTGCTAAAAATGAACTGATACTCAATATAGCAACAGAAGCCTTAGTCTCCCTCCAGAAGATGAAAGCAGAGGAGGGAGCAAATTTACAAAAAGATCTGGCGCAACGCATTGATGCCATAGAAGGCCACGCTGCAGAAATTGAATCAAGACATCCCTTAGTCATAGTGGAGTATCAAGATAAACTAAAAGAAAGAATAAAATCCCTGAGTGAAGGACTTGACCTTGATGAAGCTCGTCTGGCTCAAGAGGCAGCACTATTAGCTGATCGGTGCGATATAACCGAAGAAATAATCCGTTTGCGAAGTCACTTGAATCAATTTAGAAGTTTTTTCAATACCAAAGAACCTATTGGTCGTAAACTTGAATTTATTACTCAGGAAATCAATAGAGAAGTCAATACCACAGGGTCGAAGTCCAGTGATATTACGATTTCCAACCGGGTCATAGAAATGAAAAGTGAGCTTGAGAAAATCCGCGAGCAAGTACAAAACATTGAGTAAATTTTTTTCCCAGAAACCGGTGATATAAACAAGCACGGGAATTGAAAGCAAATGAAAAATGAAGGCCTGCCTATAATAATTTCTGCTCCTTCTGGAACAGGAAAGACAACGACCTGCAAAGTGTTAATAAAAAGGTTGCCGAACCTTAAAATTGCCACTTCACATACCACCAGAAAAATTCGTGAAGGTGAAGTCGAGGGCGTTGACTACTTCTTCGTATCAAAGGAAACATTCGAGACTAAAAAACACAACAATGAGTTTCTAGAATGGGCGCAGGTTCATACCGAATTCTATGGAACATCTTTAGAGTCTATAGCGAAACATCAACAAAAAGGTTTTGATATTCTTTTAGAACTCGATGTTCAAGGGGTAGCTTCCCTACGCAAAATGGATTTTAAAGGAGTTTTCATCCTGATCCTCCCTCCTTCAATAGAGGAAATGGCCAATCGACTCAGGAAAAGAGGAACGGAACCAGAGGAAAGCATACAAAGACGCCTCAAGACGGGAAAACAGGAAATCAAAAGTTATCAGACGTACGATTACGTAATAACTAATAATGAAGTAGAAGAAACTGTAGAATCCATTCTAGCAATAGTCCGCGCTGAAAAATCCCGGGTTTCTCGCTATATTCCAACATCCGACGATATCAAAGAACTACTGGGTTGAAAAAATAATGTCTCAAATCAACCTCATGAATCTAGTTTGCGATAATGTAAAAAATCTTAAAGCCTATCAGGTGGAGACCTTAGAGGACGGTATTAAACTTCACGCAAACGAAAACCCTTACCCGCCTTCTGCAGAACTTATTAAAAAAACACTGGAGCGTTTTGAAAAACTGGACTTAAACCGCTACCCCGATCCTGATTGCAAACAATTGAAAGAAGCGATTTCAACTCGCATTGGGGTACCGACAAACCAACTTGTCATTGGGAACGGGTCGGATGAATTGATTCAAAGTTTAATGCAGGTTTTTTGCGATGAAGGGGACACAATCGCCTTTCCCGACCCCACCTTTGCTATGTACGCTATCACTGCAAAGGGGATGGGGCTGAAGGTCAAAACTTTCCCTCTCAATAAAAATTGGGATTTTGAAGCTGAGCCATTGATTGAAAAATTAACCGCAAGCCATGCCCGTATTGTATTTATAAGTTATCCAAATAATCCGACAGGAAATTGTTTTTCTCAAACTGAAATTCAAAAACTTATAGAGAATTTTGAAGGGATTGTGGTATTGGATGAAGCTTATTATGATTTTTCAGGATTATCATTCCTTGACCAAATGGAAAAGCACAATAATCTGGTTATTTTAAGAAGTCTTTCCAAGATAGGTTTGGCGGGACTAAGAGTGGGCTATGGAATTTATCCTCATATCATCGCAGCTGAAATCAACAAAGTCCGTTTGCCTTACAATTCAAATTCCGTTTCGCAAATAATGGCAACGGAACTACTGAACAACTTTGATCCAGTTCAAAAACAAATCAACTCCATAAAAGAGGAAAGAGCACGATTGATGGGTCGATTAGAAGGTATTGACTCCATTACAGCCTTTCCATCTGACGCAAACTTCATACTGTTTCAGGCTTCCGAAAATGGAGAAAATGTTTTCAAGAATCTAATGAAAAACGGTATTTTGATTAGGAATCTGGGCGGACACCCTATGCTAAAAAACTGCCTGCGTGTTACAATAGGGACGCAAGCTGAAAACGACCAATTTTTGGATCGGTTGATACAAGCGGCAAATTAATTAACAACCGATTAAATAAATATGCGTAATGTCCTTATCTCAGGTTTCTGGGGTTTATTAGCACTCATCTGGATTATAGTTGGACTGCTGTATTTTCAAGCTTCCCGCCCAATGAGTGAGAACACCCAATCGCAGGTTTTTGAAGTCGTACCTGGTATGACTTTAAAACAGGTCTCTAAAGAACTTTCCCGAAAAAATCTCATTCGCAGTGCCAGCGCCTTTCAGGCCGTTGCCCTGATCCAAGATAAACAAAAACAAATAATGGTTGGGGAATATAATATTTCTCAATCCATGCTTCCTATTGAAATTTTGAAACGGATCACGTCTGGTAAAACCGTTTTATACCCTGTCACCATTCCTGAAGGATACCGCATCACAGAAATTGCTGACCTGCTAGAAGAGCGTGGCCTTGTTAATAAAGAAACATTTTTGCGAGAAACAAAAAAAGTAGATTTGCTTAAAGAAATTCCCACAGATTCTTTGGAGGGTTACCTCTTCCCGGAAACTTATCATTTCGGAAAATTCACACCAGAAATAACAATTGTAAAAAAAATGGTGGAAACTTTTAAGGAACGTGCATTGAAGCAAGAACTTCTAAAACGTGCCAGAGAATTAGGGTTTTCTTACCACGAAGTGATTACACTCGCTTCCCTGATAGAAAAGGAAACGGGAAAAGATTCTGAACGTAAACAAATCTCATCAGTATTTCACAACCGGCTGAAAAAAAATATGCGGCTACAAACGGATCCAACAGTAATCTATGCGATCAAAAATTTTGATGGAAATATTCGAAAAGGTGACCTTAAAATCGACTCGCCCTATAACACTTATCGATATAAAGGACTTCCTCCAGGGCCCATAGCAAGCCCAGGTCTTAAATCAATTATTGCCGCTCTTCACCCTGCTGAAACCTCGAACTTATACTTCGTTTCACGCCAGGATGGCAGCCATCAGTTTTCAGCGACCCTCAACGAACATAATCGGGCCGTACAAAAATACCAGCTACGAAGAGTTGGCCGTTAGCAGAAAACAGATTTTAAGCTGAGTCTCCCTCTTTTTTATTCTTACGCTGGGTAGCATCATCCTGCATGGTTTTCATCAGCAAATGCGAATGCTCTTCCGTCAGATCATTGAAATTTTTCGCTAAAATAATATTAGCACCGTTAAGCAAATTAGCGACTTCCTCCCAATCCATTTCCTTACAATTCGGTTCCATGGCTTTCTTCCTTCCAACTCTATACGCAGCTCAGACAGCAACTCAAGCTCCCCTGAGACAAAGGATAAAGTTAGTTGATAGTTTAATGGTAATACTGTATTATAAAATAATTAAACATAAGTCAACTATAATATTTAAAAAATGTTAAATAAATTAAACAAAAGACTAATTTATGCAAGAAAATCAAAGAGTTTGAAGCAAAATGAATTAGCCAATATTTTAAAAGTTTCTTTGCCAACCATGAATCATTATGAGAGTGGTAAACGCGCTCCAAACTCTGAACTGCTATCTAAAATAGCAACAGTATTAGAGTGTGATCCGGGTTGGTTACTTACAGGGGAAGGCGAAGCCGAGAAAACAAATGCCACGTCAAAAGACGCTGTCCCTATTCCTTCAGGATCACTGAATGGTTTCGTTCTGGTACCTCGATACAATATTGAGGCTTCTGCAGGCGGTGGGTCTATCATCCATTCAGAACAGGTTGTAGATCATCTTGCCTTTAAAGCGGACTGGGTAAGTAAAGAATTAGGGGCCACCCCAAAAGACCTATTGCTCATCCATTCTATTGGCGATTCCATGGAACCTACCCTGCGTTCAGGAGACTTACTGTTGGTAGATAGAAACAAAGCAAAAATTAAAGGGGATGGGATTTATCTCATCAATTTTGAAGAAGGATTGATGGTAAAACGATTGGAATGGATGATGGATGGCACCGTTGTTATTCGTGGAGACAATACCAGTGTTTCCAGAGAACAAAAACTCACCGCCATTGAAATGGAAAAGCTTCATTTGCTTGGCCGCGTGGTCTGGGTTGGTAGCAAAATATAAACGGGTTCAAGTAAGAAAAAGAATAGGCACCTCCCCTACCCTACAACCGAACAAGCCTTGTTTGATTAATCTTGAAAAGAACGATAAACTAAAATCTAATCATTTAAACTCGTTACTTCGCATACGATTCAATACACCCTGCGAGACCGAGTCAGGAGGCAAACATGAATATGGAAGATCATCAACAACCTCGGTTCAACCATGAAGAATGGATGGGGCGTTTTTTTCAATTTATTGAAACAGTAAAGTTGTTTTCCATTGAATTTGCACAAGCACTAAAAAACTTGTTCCAAAAAGGCCTGCTTGAAGCCTGGAAGGATTTTCGATCTATCGCCTCCAAGCTTTCTCCAGTAGATTTCTTTTTTGCAGGAACCATGTTATCCATTGGAGCATTTGGGACCATGATTGTTCTTTCTGGAATCGGTTTATTGAGTTATCAATCTTTTTTATGGCTGCAAAGCGGGGTGTGGACAGAATATCCGATGCTGACTGTTTTCAACTTTATTTTTGAAAATACGCCTCTCCACCAATGGATCATTAACCCTGAGTCATGGGTTGGAATGCAAAAGTTGTTTTTATGGTTTTTGGAAACCATTCCTGTATCACTTGCATTGATGGTACCCGGGATTTCATTGGCAATCACAGCAATGAGCATATTTATTGCGGCCATGTTATTTCGATTCTACCAATTAAAGAAAATGCAA
>JABJCF010000256.1 GCA_018665625.1 Nitrospina sp.
CCGCTTTAATTTACATTTAGCAAAAATAAATGGAAGATGTGGGCAAATATAGAAGAAAATAAAAAAGGGCTTGGAAGCGTGCTGCCTCCAAACCCTTGTTTTATTTGGTAGCGGGGGCCAGATTTGAACTGACGACCTTTGGGTTATGAGCCCATTTATATGTATTTTGTTGACTCATTTTTCACCATCCCTTATAGTACCCTTAACACCTACGGATAGCCATTTAGTCCTATTTAGCAGGCTTTAAATGTGTATCTGAAAAATTTACTTAATATACGCATTGCCTACAGATACTCCCAATAAATGTGGACCCAATGTGGACCTGAAGACGATTTGAGGATGACCGATGGGAATTGAGGGCGAAGGTAAGGGGAACTATAAAAAGACCAAATTCCCGGGCGTACGAGTGCGAGAGCACCAAGGGAAACGCTACCAAGGGAAACCGGATAAGTATTATCTGATTCGGTATGGTCGAGAGGGTCGGATGGTTTCAGAAGGGGTTGGTTTTGCAAGTGAGGGGATTACGGCTCAACTTGCCTCAACAACTCGTACCGAGATCATTAAAAACATCCGCCATGGTGAGGGCCATCAATCGCTGAAAGACAAGCGAGTCCTCAAGCGTGAAAAAGAAGAACTGATAAAAGCCAACAAGATTGCTGAGGCAATAGAAAATGTTTCCTTTCATGTTCTGGGGGATCGGTATATTGACTGGGCAAAGGATGAAAAGGAGGCAAGCTGGAAGTCAGATGACTCTCGCTACAGAAACCATATAAAGCCGCTCCTTGGCTCAGTGCCAGTTAAGGATGTGGTGACTTTCACCCTTGAGCAATTCAAAAAAGAACTTAAAAAGAAGAAGGGCAGAGGCGGGAAACTCTTAGCTCCAAAGACTATCCATCATTGCCTAGCCTTGATTCGACAGATGTACAGCCATGCGGCAGGGTGGGGAATTTACAGTGGCCCCAATCCCGTGACGGAAACATCTAAGGTTCGCAAGAAGTTCCTCAAAATTCCAGATAACCGCAGGGAGCGTATTCTTTCCCGCAAAGAGGCTGGCCAAATACTATACCTCTTCAAGGAGGGGCTGACTGATAAGAAGGGCAAGGTTAAGGGGCAGAATATCCAGCTGCACGATATTACTGTTTTGGGGCTTTACGCCGGGTTGAGGGCTGATGAGATTTTTTCTCTCAAATGGAGAGACATTGATTTGGCAAATGGACTCATAAATATTAAAGACCCAAAAAACGAAATTAACAGAGCCGCCTACATCAATTCACCAATCAGAGAAGTGTTGTTGAGGCGGAAGGAGGAAGGTTACAGTAAAAATTCTTTTATATTTAAGAGCCGTAAAGGAGAAAAAATACGGGAAGTCTCAAATACATTTGATAGGGCTGTAGAGAAGTTGAGTTTTAATAAGGGGGTGGATGACCCAAGAGATCGAGTAGTTTTCCACACAACCCGGCACACCTTTGCATCTTGGCTTGCAATGGACGGGACACCTCTGGGATCAATTCAAGAACTTATGGGTCACAAGAATATCGAAATGACAATCCGGTACGCCAAATATTCGCCTGACCATCAACGGGAAGCGGTGGAGAGAATGTCACAGGTAGAGCCGAAAACGGAGAAGGTCGTTAAATTGAAAAAGAAGAGAATGATTGAAAAAGGATAGCTGAAAATAATCAAAATATCAGGGATAGGGTAACACCCGAAAAGCCGGACGACTTCACCTCGCCTTCCCTGTATTAGCCTAAGTGAAGGCGTTGAGAAGGAAACGCAAGATGGAAGACAGACCAGAAAACCCTGACCTCCCTATATTATTGAGAAAAGCCTATTTAACTTGGAATGAAGTTGATGGTCTGCTTTTCCACCACGCATATAAAAGAAATGCCCACAGCAGGAATTACAAGTGGGCAGAATCTTTAAAGAATGCACGAAAAGGTGTTAGAGATTTATTTGAAGAGGCGTTTCTTAACGGGGATTTAAAGGGTGAATCTTCGACCCGTGGATATATTCCCATCTATCAAAAAATAAAAAAAGGAGAGTTGTGCGCTTGGTTAATGGGAAAACGTATCTTGGACTTGCTTGAAGATAAAGTAATCGAGGTTCCCGCAGAGAATGTAGGGGCCATCGAGGGAGCCGCCAAAGAAAAGCCACAGGCTGTGCCGGAACCAGCCTCACAACCACAAGCAGAACCAACCGAAGATGCCCCTGAAAACTCTTTTAAGCCAGACGGACAAGATAACTGGAGGGTATTCTATAGGGGGGAGAGTCTGGGACTGGTAAACGCTACACATGGGATGCAGTATATTTCGCTGATTTTATTTAACAAGAAGGCTATCCCCGCTGAAGAATTACATAGATTCTGCAAGATGGTTGCACAGGAGGAAGAAAGGGCTGATGAAACTTTTTTTGATAAAGACAAAAAACTTTATGGCTTCGCCACACAACATCTAGAAGACCCAACACTAGATCGGGCTTACTTAAAAGATTTAAAAAAGGCGGAGAAAGAATTGGAAGAAAGGATTGATGAAATTAAAAAAGCCAACTATCTGGGTAATGACAGCTTAGAGGGGGAATTATATGAAAAAGAGGAAAAATTAAAAGAGATTACCGATTACCTGAGCAAGAACACCAGACCTGACAAGAAAACCGGGAAAACAAAACCAACTACCTTCGATTCCGAAGCAAAAGACGCAAGCGGAAATATTCATCATGCGCTAAAGGGCGCATACAAAAATATTCAAAAAGAATCTCCTAAACTGGCAGAACACTTAAAAGACTCAATAGAAAGAAAAAATAACCAGTTTTTCTATAAACCGCATGAAGATAATTCCGTTATTTGGGAAGTCGTTTTGAAGTAATCACCCCAAATCCCCTAAAAAAACTTACCCCAATGGCCTTTTTCTGGCTTTTGGGGATTTTTTTTGCTCGGTGAACCCCATTTACACCCATTGAGCCATCCGATGAACCGCATTTCCACCCATATAAGTATGAGGGGTTAACGCCCCAACAAAAACAAATATTTTTTTAGAGGGATTGTGTATGTGCATTGATGACCACATCGATTTGAACGTCCTCATCTTAAAAACTGGGAAGAAAAAACATGAGCTTGCCCGAAATTTGAATTGGCATCTCTCCAAAATCAGCAACATTCTGAATGGAATTTATACGCCGTCCTCAATGGAAAAAGAGGACTTTGCAAAGGAGTTGGGGTGTCCGGTAGAAGAGGCGTTCCCGTCTGGTAGAAGGGAGGCGTTCTGATGGGAAGGAAGAGTGAAAAACTTACTGCGGAAAAAGAAGAGTCTTTCCGAGAAATAATGAGCCAACTCCCAAAGGTTTACCCACTCTACTTCAAAAGGCCGGACAGTGAGAAGATTTTTGGCATCCCCAGCCGTGTCTTGGAAGATTTAGCGATGAAAAAGGAGGGGCCACCTTATTTCCGGCGTGGAAAATATTCCATTTACAAGGTGGACACGTTTGAAAAGTGGTTGACCCAGAACCCCATTAAGACAAGCAACGATCATGAGTAGCAAAACACATTGGAGTCGCAAACCCGATCAAATTAGACGGGCCACGGAGTTTCTTAGGATGGATGGTCTCGCATTTAAGGACACGGCGGGAACTTTTTCAACATTAAAACCCGTACAACCGAAGCCAGCAAAGACCAAACAAATAGTTGCTTGCCAACTTAGCATCTTTGAAAAGGAAGTCATCAAATGAACACAAAAAAAGACTGGTGGACTCCGATTCGTGTTGGTCTTTTAACCGATAAGAAGCACCGGGATAGAATGGGTCAGGCAATCTGGCTGTATGGCTATCTCCACCTTTATGCTGACCGTCAAACAGGCAGATTGGCAAGGAATTGCGAGACTATAGCCTTAGAAATCGGAGCTTCAGTAAAAACCGTTCAACGTTGGATGCGTCTGCTGGAAAAAGAAAAGTATATCCAGTTGCGTAGGCTCCCTCACGGGTTTTCTATTCAGATTGAAAAATTCAGACCCATTGGCAAGGAGAAGAGATCGGACATTCTTGATAGAGTGATAGGACATTTTGGTGATAGTGATCGGACATTTGACGACTCATCGGACAAAAATGTCGTTCACGGAACTACCACAGAATTAAGGCCAAAAAGTACCAGACCGGACAAAAATGAGGGTCTTAAAGAAAGTATTAAAGAAAGTAATAAAGAAAGAGAGGAGCGTTCTCAAGATAATTCTCCTAAAAAAACTGCCACAAATCCAGACGTGAAGGTGGCGGTTGACCACTTCCATGACGAGTTCGTGAGAATCCATGGCATCAAACCTCATGTCAATGGTGCGGCTTGTAAAACATTTCAGACCCTTCTCAACACCAAATCTATTGAACAAGTTATGAACCTGACCACCGG
>JABJCF010000257.1 GCA_018665625.1 Nitrospina sp.
TAGATACATTAAAATAACGAAAATCCCATTGAGGAATCTGAACTAATAAGAGTTTTTTGTTTATTGAGAAATTGTTCTTCAGAAAATCAACATACTCTTCAAGTTCTATATTTTGTCCAACTCTGCTTGAGTTGTCCAAACTTCGAACCGGGGGATAAGCTCCCACGCCATCTTCGATTAACCCCGACTTACTCATTTAATCACTCCTAAAACCCTATCAGCTATTTTCTTGGATTCTCCCCAAGAGTAAAATCCAATAAAGGTCTAAAATTTCTTCTTGACGACCTTCACAAGAATACACATCTGTGGCTAACTATCAACAGACCTGTTTTGTCAAGTTTTGACAATTTTTTGTTTTTTTACTTTGTCGATGGGGATTCCAACTTGAGAAATAATACTTTATTCTATTATTTCCAAATATATCAGATAGTATATTATAAAAATCAAGAATTTGATAAAAATACTTTGTATTGTTTGGATTTGCGACAACCTTGTTCCAAGCGATGAACTAAGGTTCATATAACGGCGCTTAAAATCAGGCCTTATCCAAATTCTATAGAACGATTTGAGTAGAAATTAAAACATAGGTGAGGAACTCGATACTAAGTTTAAGTAAATATTTAACCCGTATTTTTTTATGAGGAAACTGATAATTAAACCGAAAATTACAGGCCTTCCGGGATTTTATACGGATTTGTCACTTAAAAGTGAAGAACTCGCCCGTCTTCGCCATTTTATCCATGATCAGTGGCTGAAGTATCTCAAAACTATAGCTCCTAAGCACGTGAAGCGATTCGAGGAAATTGGATTAGAGCGATACCATGAAGTTTCTCACTTGGTTGATCATAGCTCCGTGTGGCCGAAAAAAGTTCGGATACTTCCTCAAAATGCGGTTTCTGAAATAAGAAAGATGAGTTTTATAAATCAACTTGAAGATTACTTTGGCCAGTTTGAAATTTCCGATGAGGAAAATGTGGGACGCGAATAAATATATTGGCGCCTAGTTCGACCCAATGAAAAGAATGATGTTGGTCCGCTACATGCAGATGCCTGGTTTTGGGATCTGGGTCACGGCACCGTACCCAATAATAAGGTTCGTGTCAAAGTATGGATTGGAATCTATGTTGAACCGGGACTCAGCGGGTTTATTTATGTTCCCGAATCGCATCTAAAGGATTGGCCCTATCGTTCAGTGCTAAAGGACGGTTTTAATAAGCCGCTGATCGATGTTTCCGAAGGCAGTCTAAATCCGGTGTTTTTTAAAGGTGAGCCAGGTGATGTTATTATTTTTCATGACAAACTTCTCCATGGCGGAGCTATTGGCAAAGGTGAAAATACCCGAGTAAGTTTAGAGTTTACTATGTTTGTTAAGCCTTGGTAGGAAAATTGCCGATCCTTCTCGCCAACTTTCCTTGAATAAAACGAAAACTATTTTTTGGTATATAAAAGTTCCTTTACACCATTCTTGTTAGGTTTCATGTTGTTCCCCTCTATAAAAAGTTTTGATCCACTTTCAACCAGATTAGGTTTGTCAACACCCTCCATTATTAGGTTGTTCACCTCGAGGTGTGAGGGGCCGTATTCTGTTTTTTTCTGAAAAACCGCAAGTCCTATTTTGGAACCCTTAATCCTGAGATTATTTATTTTCGAGTAAGACAGGTCTTTGCTGGCAACAGCAATTCTGGAGTTTTTAATTTCAATATTTTCTCCTTTCAGGACACTGTTCTCACCTATGCTCAGGGCTTTATCTCCTATATTTTCAAAAGTTACGTTTTCAATTTTTATTGAACTTCCTGAAAGATCAACCCCGTCACCGTTCTTACCCGATGCTCCGCAATTTTGGAAAGATGTGTTTTTAATTGTTCCACTGGAAAAATCTGAATCAAAGGCATCTGCAAAGGTTTGTTTGAATTGACTGTCACTGATGACAAATTTAGAACGTATTATGTTTAGGAAGTCATCGCCTTTTATATTGTTTAAAAAAGTCGTTCTGTTGAACTGTACAGGAGATTCATAGAAGTTAATGGAGCCTGTTAAATTCCAGTTGTCATTTGATGGAGGGGATAGGTTTTTAAAAACAACATCTTCAAATATTGATTCTTCTTTAGCATTGATAACCGTTATTCCCTGACCCGTTGCATCTGATGAGGTGATAACAACAGGATGGTCTTTAGTGCCAATAACCTTAAGCGGAGAGTAGGATAAAATTTTAGAGGAATTCACCATATCCAGAATTATCTCTGCGCTGAAGATAACCTTAAACCCTTTTGGGATAAGCAAGTCCTGCTCCAGCTTCCAATGCCCTTTTTTTAAAATAAAAAGATTTTCCTTTGTGTCAATGTCAAGGAACTTAAAGTTTTTGAAATCAGATTTTTCTCTTAGAATCCCTCCCTTAAGAAGTTCCTTGCTGTATGAGGGGTAGGGGAGCGAGGTTGCCTTGCGCAATTTATTTGTTCCTAATAGCTTGTAAGAAATAGTTGTGGCTGGGGGTTCCTCTTTCCCCAGGTTTGTATTGCTTGGCAAAGAAAATTTGAAATTGAAAAATTCAGGTGGTTTCCCGATTTCTCTTCCCTTAAGAAATAAGCTCTTCTTGCCATTCGTTAGGGATAGATTTTTACCTTGCAAGGCGACATTTGTAATTTCAACTGCCATCCTTTCGTTGTTGGCAATGCTTAAATTTATGGAATCGAATGAATTGTTTTCAGTAAATACCTGAATCGCCTTATGCGGACTTAATGCTAAGCGAATTCTTTTTTGGTTTTTATAAATCATTTCTTTTGGAAATAAATACCATAATAATGATCTGTCACTATAAAAAGTCTTTAAAGTTTTCTCTGCGGGTTCACTCAGATCCTTGAACAGGTTGTCTAAATACTCTATCTTTGAGATTCGTTCCAGTTCTTTACCGTATTGCTCTGCAAATAGAAAGTCGTCAAACATAGTATGAACAAACTTTCCCGTCATAAATTTATCTTCTAATCTTAGTAGCCTTTTTTCTCTGGGTTTTGTAAATTCATTAAAATGGTCGTCGGGAACGGGTTCGAGTCTTGAGGTTATTGGGTTGTAGTAAAACCTCATATTGTTAACAGCAAAACCATGCCAGCCTCCGAATAGATCGCCAACTGCCATCCATTTTGCAAGCTTTTCGATGTCAAAAACATTATTGACTTTCAATTCTCCTAGTCGAAAAGCCTGTAGGAGATTTGCGGCGTGCTGGAATTGACTGAATAACTCTTTATTGGAAGCTAATTTCTTAGTGCTGAATGTTGTAATACCAATCTTGTCGTAAAAATCATTCCACTCAGAGGGTGGCCCATGAGGCTTATCGATAAATATGGCTTCTTGCTCGAAACGAATTACTGGCCCTTCTTTCCTGTGGTTATTTTCAAGCATCACTTTATCGTAATATTCGTCTACCGCATAAACGCCTTTCGATGTTCCATTAATGGAAATATCTACAAATTTATATCGCTTGCTTATTACCCCTTCTTTCCTCATTGCTTGTCTGAAAAACCATGTGTGCATTAAATTTCGTCTCATGGGGTCCATTAACGAAAACCTCTTCATTCTAAACAACGTCGCATCCCCTTTTACTTTAACGCGCATGGACCATTTATCAACCGCTTGGTGTTGATAGGCTGTGCCACCTTTTAATCTCAATTTAACAGGAACCGTTTTTCCTCTATATCTGATTTTCGCATTTACATATTCATTTTTAATGCCTACAAGAGTTCCGCTCTGAATAGCTAGGTTGCGGGCATACTCCAATTTCATAAAGTTGGTATGCTTGATATTAATGTCAATATGCTCTATGTCAGCAAAAAGGGATTTGTAATAATTTACAAAGGTTGTTTGGGATCTTAGTAAGGCAGGTTTTAAAATTTTATAATGAAAACCAGCACTTTGGAGATAACCACCGACAAAAATTAAAAAGCAGGAATATATTGCTAGGATAAGGAAGAATAGGATGCTTATTGTTATTTTTTTTTTTGAATAAGTCTTTATTGCCTGGGAAAACCAATTTTGGATTTTTTGGGTAAATCCGGGAAGGATTGATTTTTTTTTCTTTTTTAAA
>JABJCF010000029.1 GCA_018665625.1 Nitrospina sp.
TCTGAATAATGGGATTCTGATTTGTCCTGCATTTAATAGCAGTGAGTAATTTACTAAATACTCCTACTGAATCACCCTCACCCCAACCCTCTCCCCTCAAGGGAGAGGGAGCAAAAATCCCCTTCTCCCCTGGAGGGAGAAGGATAGGATGAGGGGGATGAATAAAGATTAAAAAAGCTACCAACAAACCATGAAGTTTCGATACAACCTTGCAAAAAAAACCTTTAAGGGTAAAAAAATCGTCGAGCGTGGGGTCGAAGACCTTATTGATGAAGATCAGCGCGGCAACCATTCCAGCGTTGATGCTCCCAATCCGCTGAGCCTCGACAAGGAAACCATCACCCCTGTTGAACCCGAAGAGCCGAAAGAGGTTTCCAGACGCGACTTGTTTTCGTTCGGAAGGCTGGGTGACTTTGCCGAAGCGGTCGAAGAGGACCACAAAAAACAACCGAAGAAAAGCCAAAAAGATAAAGAAGACGAAGAAGCCGAGGAACTGGAAACCGGTGACTTGGCAACCGATGAAGCACCCGAAGAAATAGCAGAAGAAGAAAATGCGGCGAAAGAGGAAGAACCAAAACAGGGTTTCTTCAAACGCCTGGTTTCTAAATTCAAGTCCGACCCTATACCTGAAGATGGATTAGAAATAGACAGCATCTCAGAGAAAAAAGAAGAGTCTTTCACTGAAGCTCTTGATACTGCTGAAAAGGAACTTCTGCCTGAGGCAGGCAATAATATATTCGCTTTGGAAGAAGGCGAAGAAGAAGAACCCGAGTACGACCGTAGAAATTTAATACGGCAAGGTTTCCATTTCTTTGCCAAGCCGGCTGTCGAAAATGTTCAGTCAAAAATTGATAACGTCAACAAGGCGGTTGATAAAATCACCAAACGTGTTCCGGTGCTGAGACCCCCCGGGGCAATTTCTGAAAAGGCATTTCTTCAAGCCTGCTCGCGCTGTGATGAATGCATTCACGCCTGCCCTAAAGATGCTATTCAAAGGGCTCCTAAGAAAATGGGATTCCTCATCCACAATACTCCTTATATTGACCCGATGCGCAATCCTTGTGTCATGTGCACGGATTTGCCATGCATCCCCGCTTGCCCGGACGGCGCATTATTGCCGGTTCAGGAGTTGAGTGATGTGAGTATGGGCTACGCAGTCCTCGACAAGAAGAAATGCCAGGCCTACGGGGATACTTTTTGCCAACAATGTGTGATCGACTGCCCGGTTCCGGGAGCCATTCATCAGGTGAACGACCAACCCATCATCGACAAGAATATTTGTACGGGTTGTGGTGTCTGTATGCGGTCTTGCAGCACCGTCAATATTCCTTTGGCCATCAAGATCAAACCGCAAATGGTCATCGACTATCAATTGCATAAAAAACAATTGGAAAAGGAAAAAGCTCGCATAGAAGCTGAAAGGCTGGAAGCCAAGCGCCTGGAGGCAGAGCAGCAGGCCGCAGAACAGGAAAATGAAGAAGTCGATGCCGAAGGGGAAACCCGCGGGATCGAGTCGTAATACTCACTCCTTAAGCAAAATTCATCGATTTATCCCTTGCAAGTCTCCTCTGTTTTCAGTAAGTTAGTCGTTTTGCCCCCTTTACGCTTCATAAAGCGGAATTACTGATTCAAATTTAAAGGTTATAAATGAGCAGCGAACTTCAAAGAACGCATCATTGCGGAGAGTTATCGGACAAAGATATTGATAAGCAGGTTACTCTTTGCGGATGGGTACACACCCGACGCGACCATGGTGGATTAATTTTTGTCGACCTTTGGGATAAATATGGTTTGACGCAGGTGGTACTGAATCCACAAATCGATCATCTTGCACATGAGCACGCACAATCTATTCGCGGCAATTTTGTGATCGGTGTTGTAGGAACTGTTCGTGCCAGACCGGATGACATGGTCAACCCAAAATTGCAGACCGGGAAAATTGAAGTCTATGTCGATGAATTGAGCATTTTGAATCGCTCTGAAACTCCACCGATTTCACCTTGGGAACCTCAGGACACCTCTGAAGCACTGCGTTTGAAATATCGTTTTCTGGATCTTCGCGGTCCGGAATTACAAAAAAATTTAAAGATACGCTACGACATTACACGTGTTGCCCGTAACGAACTCCACCGGCATGGCTACATGGAAGTGGAAACCCCAATGTTAACGAAGAGCACCCCAGAAGGGGCGCGGGACTACCTGGTTCCCAGCCGTTTGAATCCGCAAAAGTTTTATGCGCTGCCACAGTCGCCACAATTGTTCAAACAGATTCTCATGGTTTCGGGAATGGACAAATATTTTCAAATCGTCAAATGTTTCCGCGATGAAGATTTACGGCAGGACCGGCAACCGGAGTTCACTCAAATAGATGTAGAAATGTCTTTCGGCAATGAAAAAATACTTTTTCAAATGATCGAAGAGATGATGGCAGCAATTTATAAGGAAGTGCTGAACGAAGAAATTCCTATCCCTTTCCCTATCCTGAAATATCAGGATGCGATTGATCGATTTGGTACGGATAAGCCGGATATGAGAATCGATTTGGAAATCATTGACGTTGCTGAAATCGTCCGCGGAACTCAATTCAAAGTGTTCGCACAGGTCTTGGAATCTGGAGGACAGATCCGTGCCTTGAACATCAAAAACAGCGCTGACTCTTTATCCCGAAAGGCCTTGGACAATCTAACAGAAATTGCCAAAACATATGGCGCCAAGGGAATGGCCTGGATCAAGGTTCAAGAGAACGAATTGCAATCTCCCATCATCAAATTTTTTGAGCAGGAAATGTTAGACCGGATGCTGGAAAAGCTGGGCAGCAAACCCGGAGACACCGTGGTGTTCATCGCAGACAAACCTAAAATAGTTGCCGACGCTTTAGCGCATTTGCGTTTAGCCATTGCAAAACTGCTGAACCTCGTTGACGAATCCAAGAATGCCTTTATCTGGGTCACTGAGTTCCCGCTGGTGGAGTATGACGAAACGACAAAAAGACACAACGCCATGCATCATCCCTTCACGGCTCCACGCGAAGAAGATATGGATAAATTTGAATCTGATCCGACCGCCATTAAGGCCCGTGCTTACGATCTGGTATTAAACGGAAACGAAATTGGTGGAGGCAGTATCCGTATCCATCAAAAGGAAGTTCAGGAAAAAATGTTTAAGCTTCTCGGCATTGATAAAGAAGAAGCAGAAGCGAAGTTCGGGTTCCTGTTGGATGCACTTCAATATGGTGCTCCACCCCATTGCGGCATTGCCATGGGTCTCGATCGCATAGCCATGCTGCTTACCGGTGCTGATTCCATTCGTGATGTAATTGCATTTCCAAAAACACAAAAAGCGACTTGTTTGATGACCCAGGCTCCCTCAGAAGTCGACAAAAAGCAATTGAAAGAACTCAAACTTAAAGCCGATCTCAGCTGACATCCATCTCCAAGTGGGGCGAAAACTGTAAACTTTGCTCCACTGCTCCGGCGGACCCCTTATTTTTTGACCCACTCCCCTTATTAAACCGCCACTTTAAGGCCCAAGAACCAATTCCCTTCTTTTTTACGATGATGAGATTCCCTGACTTGGGAGTTTGACCCGAAAAATCACGACACTTTCACTGGCTTTCGATAAACTATTTTTAGTGAGGTGGTTTTTAACCTCTCTAAAATCATCTCCTCCTCGGATTCCGGGAACAGGGTGTTCCCCCTGTTCCCGGATTTTTTTTGCTCCCCCCTTTGTGATACTCTTAACCTCAACAAATTAATTCCTGGCTATTTATGTCCCTGAGCGAAAAAACTGAAAAACTAAAATCATTGATCCTGAAAATGGATCGTGTTCTCGTAGCTTTTTCCGGGGGAGTGGATAGCACTCTAGTCCTTGCCATTGCCCGTGAAGTATTGGGGGAAAACGTTCTCGCCGTCACAGCTCAATCTGAAAGCGTCCCCGATCGAGAAATGCAGGCATGCCGCGAGTTGTCTCAGGAAATTGGCGCAGAACACCTTTTTATTCGAACGAATGAAATGAGCAATCCGGATTACCAGGTAAACCCTGCGAACCGTTGTTACCACTGTAAAACCGAGCTGTATTCCTGCCTGAAAATGGTGGCCCTTGAAAAAGAGTTCCCCTACATCGTAAATGGGATCAATACAGACGATTTGGGGGACTATCGACCGGGAATTGATGCGGCACGTGAGAACGCGGTGAGAAGTCCATTAGTGGAAGCGGGATTCGACAAGCAAAACATCCGCGATCTCGCAAAGCAAATGGAACTATCGATATGGGACAAACCCGCAATGGCTTGCTTGTCGTCGCGCATCCCCTACGGTCAGTCGGTGACTCACGAAAAACTCAAGAGAATAGAAAAAGCCGAAGACTTTTTGTTATCAATGGGATTCAAACAAATTCGAGTTCGGCATCAAGGGGAAACCGCAAGTATAGAACTGGGGCAAAATGAAATGCCACAGTTCACCCCAAACATTGAAAATAGAGTGAAAGAAAAATTCAGGGCATTAGGATTCCAAACCACTCATCTCGACCCAAAGGGCTATCGAATGGGCAGCCTCAACGAAGCTCTTAAAGAAAAAAAGGATTATGAAAGCATCTAAAATTTCGCTATTTTCAATCCCGCTAGTTCGCGTATCCTTATTTCATAAGGACCACTCACGACCATAGATATTTTTTAAAGGTACCCTTAATGTTTAACGTACAATTACGACCGGAAGTTAGAAAACAACTGAAAGACCCTGATGGTTTTGCCAACGGATTGGGAATCGTTTACACAGGGCTCACCATCACCATGGCAGGTGTGGTGATGATGCTGATTCTTTACTTCAACAAACCTGAACATGTGCTTCATCCTACCTGGATATTGTTCATCGGCCTGGGCATCGTTATCTGGGGTGAAGTTAAAAAAGCCCGCTGTAAATAGCCACTAGGCGTGGGGCCAATGGGTCTATGCCCATAAAGCTAGCAACATCTTAGAGCCTTTTACGATAAGCACCCTACCCTGCACTCCCGCATGTCATCGCGAGCGACTAAAAGGAGCGCGGCGATCCAGTTTTTGATTTTCATTGGAAAACTCTGGATTGCTTCGTCGCTATTCGCTCCTCGCAATGACGGGCAAATATTCTAACAACATTACTCTGCAAGTTCTTTCGATCGGAGAGTGGCTTTTTCTACCGCGTTCATGAGGGTGGCGCGCAGGCTGCCTTTTTCGAGGGCGTGCAATCCGGCGATGGTGGTTCCTCCCGGTGAAGTCACACGGTTTTTCAAATCTCCTGGAGACGCTCCCGTTTCCCTTACCAGCAATGCAGACCCCAGAACCGTTTGCACGGTGAGTTCATTGGCAACATCCCTTGAAAGTCCCATTTTCACTCCTGCATCGGAAAGAGCTTCGATGATCATAAAAATATAAGCGGGACCGCTACCACTCAATCCGGTCACTGCATCGATCTGCTCTTCAGGCACTTCTACCGTCCGTCCTACGGCCTGAAAAATTTCATGCGAAATTTTCAGATCGGATTTACTCACGCCTTTACCAGGAGAAATAGCGGTGACTCCCTCTTGAACTACGGCTGGTGTGTTGGGCATGGTTCTAACAACACTGAGTTTTTTCTTTTTACCTGAACTTAAGGCTCCCTCTATCTTAGAAACGGGAACCCCGGCAGCAACGGATATCACCAGTTTCTTCGCATCCACCTGATCGGCAATACCATTCAAAACTTCGCTGATGATTTGCGGTTTGACTGCGACAATAAGGATATCCGCCTTTTTTACCAGATCAAGATTGTCTTTCACCATCTTGATTTTATATTCAGAAGTTAAAAAGGTTTGCCGACTCTTACTCGGCTCTGAAGCCAGGATATTGGATGCCTTGATCAATGAAGACGAAAGCATTCCTTTTATGATAGCCTCGGCCATATTGCCTCCGCCGATGAATCCAATTTTTTTATTTTTCAACACTAGATTATTCCTCCAGTAGATTTTAATTTCTGATTTTTCTTGGTTACGCTGGTCTTTTACCAAATATTGCGGTGCCAACACGAACCATTGTTGCGCCCTCTTCTATTGCCACTGTGTAGTCACTGGTCATACCCATTGACAGTTCATGGAGTTCCACTCCCTGAACATTTAAAAGCTGACAGACGTCCCGCAATTGTCGCAAATCTGAAAAATATTTGCGCGAGTTTTCCGGATTGGAATCTTGCGGCGGAATAGTCATTAATCCCTGTATCTTGATTCCTTGCAACTGTCCAAAAGCAGGAAGTTGCTCTTTCAATTCAGAAGACTCCATACCAAACTTGGCTTCTTCTCCTGAAATATTAACTTGTAATAAAACAGATTGGACTCGGCCCTGACTCACAGAATGTTCACTTATTTTTTTTGCAAGTGTCAGGCTATCCACAGAATGGATCAAGTTAAACCGGGAATCTAAATGCTTGATCTTGTTTTTTTGCAGGTGACCGATGAAATGCCAATCTGCGTCTTGCAGGTGGACTTCGTCAATTTTAGAAACGGCCTCTTGGATTTTATTTTCACCAAAGCATTCTGCTCCGGCTTGATAAGCTGCAATTATCTTTTCAGAGGAAACCTGTTTGGAAACAACAATGAGACGGATAGAGTTTGGATCTCTTCCTGCGTTTTTGGCCGCTTCGGCAATTTGGTTTTTTACCGATGCGAGGTTATCA
>JABJCF010000258.1 GCA_018665625.1 Nitrospina sp.
AGAAATTGCCGAAAGATCAGGCATTTTCAATCACCTGTCCCGGATGTAAAACAAAAATTAAAGTCGATCAACATTTAAAACCAAAAGAGAGTGAGCCAGCTTCCCCTCCACCAGAGGAAAAAGAAGAGACGGTTGATACTGCCAGTATGGTGATGAACCAGGAAGAGTTTGAAGACGATGAAGATTTGGTCATATATGATGAAAACGATCAACTGGCTCTGGTTTTAGACGATAACAATAAAGAGATATGGACCAAAGCTCTTGAAGAAAAAGAATTTAAAATTCAATATGCCAGATCTCCGGAGCATGCAGTGCATAAAATGAAATTTACTCATTTTCACTTTGTCGCTTTGAATGAAAATTTTGGCAACGTGGCATTAGACGAGAACCCTTTTTATCAAACTTTGATAGAAATGCCGATGGTGACTCGAAGGAATATCTTCTTCGCTTTGGTTGGAACGAATTTCAAATCTCTCAATAATATGCAGGCCTTTCAAAAAAGCACGAATGTTGTCATCAACGAAAAAGACCTGGATAAGCTGGGAGACATATTGAAAAAATCTATCTCTGAAAATGAAATATTTTATAAAGTTTATAAAGAAACACTTCACGCAATGGGGAAAGCATGAGCCTGAAGGACACACCGATACACCAGAGCTATGCCGATGGGGATGTGATCATCACTGAAGGAATAATGAGCAACAATGCATATGTTGTTCTAAAAGGTAGTGTAAGGATAACAAAGAAAATTGATAAAAAAGTAGTCTCGGTGGGAACTTTGAAAGAAGGAGATGTGTTTGGGGAAATGGGACTCATCTCGCAATCGGTCAGAAGTGCCAATATATCTGCCATCGGAGATGTGACGGTAGGGGTTATTGATAAAGAAACATTTGAAGGTGTAATGAATAACCTGTCTGAAGACCTGAAGCCCATCATTCTTTCTTTGGTTGAGCGGCTAAAAATAACGACTCAGCTGCTAACGCGGATTGGATTAGAACTGGAAACCACACGAAACAAAATCAACTCTTACACTTTGAAAGAAAAAGAATAACCCGCTATGGCAACTTTTATTTATAAAGCTAAAGTTAAGGGGAAAGTTCAATCTGGAGAAGTCGAAGCAGATGATAAAACATCGGCTGTTGCAAAGTTAAAACTACAAAAAATTCGACCTACATTAGTCAAAGAGAAAAAGCCGCAAAGTGCTTTTTTGGGACCTAAAGTCCATAAAGTTACAACTCGCGATGTGGTAATTTTTACTCGCCAGTTTTCCACTATGGTGGATGCAGGCTTACCGCTGGTTCAATGCCTGGATATTCTTGGCAAGCAGTCCGATAATCCAACCTTTGGTGAAAAAATCTTATCCGTTAAATCGAACATTGAAATGGGAAACAATCTTTCCGAATCAATGAGAAAATTTCCCGAGATATGGGACCAGTTATATTGCAATCTGGTTGAAGCGGGTGAGGTTGGCGGAATTTTAGATATTATTTTAAGGCGTCTTGCAGAATATATTGAAAAGGCAGAAGCTCTCAAAAAGAAAGTAAAATCTGCGATGGTTTATCCAGGAGCTATTGTTAGCGTTGCAGTTCTGGTTGTAGCTTTTTTGATGATTTTTGTAATCCCCTCTTTTGCTGCGGTGTTTTCTCAAGGAGGAGCTGAACTCCCAGGCCCAACCCAAATAGTAATGGATGTCAGCAACTTCTTTCAGAACCAGTGGTATATCATGATCGGGGGTTTCATTGCGTTCTTTTTTACCTTCAAGAAAGTTTATGCGACTCGAAGAGGGAGAATAGAGATTGATCGAATAGCTTTAAAACTTCCTGTATTTGGCATGCTAATTCGAAAAGTTTCTGTAGCAAAGTTTACTCGAACTTTAGGTACCTTGATATCAAGTGGTGTCCCATTGATTGAAGGTTTGGATATCTGTGCACGAACTGCCGGAAATTCAATAGTTGAAATTGCAGTTATAAATACCATTGAAGCTATTAAAGAAGGGGAAACCATTGCCGCGCCTCTTGCACGTGAAGAGGTTTTTCCTGCCATGGTAATCCAGATGATTGATGTTGGCGAATCATCAGGATCACTGGATAAAATGCTGTCAAAAATTGCTGATTTTTACGATGAAGAAGTAGATGCCGCTGTGGATGGTTTGACAGCATTATTAGAACCCATGCTCATGGTGTTCTTAGGTTGTGTCGTAGGGTTTATTGTGGTGGCTATGTACCTGCCCATTTTTAAAATGGGAGACACTATTTAATTCTCAGAGTTTTTTTAATCCGATATGATTCGTAATCAAAATAATACGGATAAGGAATCAGAGCAGCGGATCAAAAGAATAATGCTGTTAAGGGTATTTTTTCTGACTGGTTTTGTAGGCTTGCTACTGACCTTTCAGGAACACCTAGGAATCACCGCTCCAATCGGTCCTCTATGTATAGTCATAGGTATTGGTTTTTTCTTCTCGCTCATACACGCGCTACTTTTTAAATTCTTACCCCTTACATTAACGGCCTCTTCTCAGGTAGTCGGCGATCTTTTCCTTGTAGGTGGCATCTTATATACCACGGGTGGAATAGCCAGTCCCATATCATTCCTATTTTTATTTGTAATCATTACAACCAGTTTCATGCTTCCCAGGGCTGCTGTATTCCTGGCTGCCTCAGGCGCAATCATTATTTATGGTGTACTAATTGATCTGGAATATTATGGTTTTATTACCCCGGTCTATTTATTTCCTGAATCAAAATTATCATTTGAGAGTGGTTA
>JABJCF010000259.1 GCA_018665625.1 Nitrospina sp.
AAGATACAACAGTTCGTTTTCTGTATTTTTTATTGACCTCGACCATTTCAAAAAACTAAACGATACATACGGCCATCAAGCGGGCGATTTAACCTTGAAAGTTGTCGCTGATATTCTTCAAAGCATGAAGCGCACAGAAGACACCGCCTGTCGATATGGCGGGGAAGAATTGGTCCTTATCCTTCCCGAAACGGAGAAAATAAATGCATTGGTAATTGCCGAAAGAATCCGAAAAAAAATTGAAGAACAGGTGCTTGAATTTGAAGGTACCACTTTCGGCGTTACGTTAAGTGGCGGAATTGCTTCTTATCCTGCAGATGGGAAAGAAGTCCAAGAACTTATTCATGCGGCAGATGTAGCTCTTTATCAGGCAAAAGAAAGTGGCCGAAATAGAATCTTCATACACGATTTTGAAAAACGGCATTATCTCCGAATCGACTTTGCCGGCGAAGTCCAAGTCAAATCTGTAACTCAGAGTTCAAAATCCGAAGAAATTGATGTCCCTGCTGTTAATATAAGTTCGTCTGGAATTCTATTTGAAAGCCCAATCGATTTAAAAATTGGAGAACATGTCCAAATCTTACTTTCGATTAAAGATCAAAAGCAACCGATCACAGTAAAAGCCCAGGTAGCAAGAGTGGAAAAATTCGAATCGCATTTCGATATTGGGGTGTCTTTTTTAGAGATAGACGGCTCAGGGGAAAGTGAATTCGCAAAAACGCTGGCGCAAAACCTGGGGATTCCGCTAGACCAGATCAATCAAAAAAAACCTGATTAGTTTTTAATTGCCAGAATATTAAACGTATTCTGAGTATCTAAAATTCTATTTGCCAACCACGCATTGATTCCATATCTGCGGGCGCAGTACTTATCCACTTTTACAATTGAAAATTTTTCATCTCTCAGAATTTTTTCAATATCAGTAGGGTCTATTCCACCGAATTGCCGCTGATAATCTGAATGATGATATTCGTCTTCGAGCAAAGGAATGTTTCGAATCCCCATTTCCAGGTGATACAACTTCTCGTCCAACCACGAAAGACTTCGATGAAAAGCATAGCGCAGTGAAGAGGTGACCTGTTGTTTCAAGGGCTCAAAAAATATCAAAATTTTAGTTCCTGACTTAAGTTTTGCACAGGAATTTTTTAATACCGCCTGATAGTCGAAAAGATGATGCAATACTGCGGAAAATACTACCAGATCAAATTCTTTCTGGCTTTCCTCAAAAAACTCTTCCACATCACCCACTGAGAGATGCGCGCGATTTTTTTCTTTTTCAGCTATAGATTTTTTTAAAACCTCAATCATCTCTGCGGAAAGGTCCAGACCCGTCACATCGAATCCTCTTCGCAAAAATCTTAAAAAGAGATATCCCGTGCCACAACCAAGGTCAAGAATTTTTGCATCCCGATCCAGACCAAGACAGATTTGATCTAAAGTTCTCTCAACAATATAGTTTTGAAAAAAATTAGTTTGTTCCGGGTGACGGGAAAGATACAGCTGGTTCTCAAGAGCATGAACGCGCCGGTTCTCTTCTAATACTTTTTCCTTAAGGAGGGTCGATGTCATTTTTTATGAATTCAGATCACTTCTTGAAATTCGTCAAAAAAGAAACGTTTATCGGTTTTCGAAGTTTCACATTCATTGCAATTTGTGCATACCGCCGGGTAACTTCCTTTTTCATGTTGGTCTCGCAATGCTTGAACCTCAGAGTTCTTCCACAGATCGCTGACACAATCATTGTTTGCATCCCCTAATTTGAGGGTCGCGTTATAGTCAACACAACAAGGGATAACGGTACCATCCCAAAGAACAACCAGCTTGCCATAATCTTTCCCAAAAGGCTCTGGGCAGGGTTCTTTGCGTGGACTTTGAATGAGTTTGGGCTGGGTTCGAACATGATCGACAATGGATTCCCAATGCTCAATATACTCATCGACATCTTGTTGAGTTTCTTCTTCGACCGTAAAGACAACTCCCATACTTAATTCAGGACGCCTGGCATCTTTGGCTTCTTTTAGCCGAAGAATATTCGCCTCAATCTTATCAAGCTCCACACCACGGACCTTTTTAAAAGTCTCAGCCGAGCCATCAATAGAGAACCGAATGATGTTTAGAGGACTTTCAATAATTTTATTGATTATTTTATCCGTTAACAAAGTTCCATTTGTATTCATTACAATATATTTGACCCCTGCCTGATGCGCATAATCAAACATCTCAAAAATTTCCTTGTGCAATAGGGGCTCACCCCAATTATGCATACATAGATGCTCAAGTTCGGGAGTGTCATCTATGACTTTCTTAAACAAACCTAAATCCATAAAACCTTCATTTCGAGTCATCCCTTCTGTCACAAAACAAAAAGTGCAACGCAAATTGCAGGTATTAGTCGGTTCGATGATCAGTGATGTAAGAGGCTTAACACGCATTATTCGATTACCTTCTCAACAATGTAGTCCGGGCGTGCTTGAATTTGATGATGCACCCTTCCCAGATATTCTCCCAAAAAACCAATCGACAATAATTGGACGCCGGCAAAAAATGCAAAAACAGCCGTCAAAACCACAAAACCTTCAATTAAAATCCCATTTACGATTCTTTGAAAAAGCAAAAATGCCATCATTAAAAATCCCAGCAATGCACCAAACAATCCCATATACGTTACCATGCGTAACGGAAAGCTGGAGTAGCCTGTGACCAGATCCCAGGATAGTTTCAATAAGTTTAAAATGCTGTATTTGGTGTTTCCTTTTTTTCTTTCATGATGCTCCACTTCAAGTTCAACAGTGGGCAAGCCCATCCAGCTCATTAAAACTGCCATATATCGCGATCGATCTTTACAGTTTTCAATCTTCCCCACAACACTACGGCGAATCGCACGGAAAGAGCTTAAATTCAATTTCACAGAATCCCCAAAAAGCATTTGCCCGATTTTCAGCAGGGCACGCGAACCAAAAACTCTAAGCGCACCGTCTCTCCTTTTGCGGTGGACGGTGGTAACAATGTCTATATCATCCGACATGGCATGAAGAAGTTTTGGAATTTCTTCAGGAGGGTTCTGTAAATCAGAATCCAATTGAACAATGACATTTCCTTTGCTCATTCTGAATCCGGCAAGCACTGCTGCCTGTTGCCCAAAGTTTCTGGTAAATTTTACAACCCGCAACACCGTATCATTTGCCTGAAGTTGTTTTAATTTTTCATACGACCCATCAGAACTGCCGTCATCAACAAACACTATTTCATAAGTTTGATTTAACCCATCGCAAACAACCTTAAGCCTGGAATACAATTCTTCAACAAGAGACACCTCGTTAAAAACGGGGATGACGATCGAAATTTCTATTTGTTTATCTATATCGTCCATAATTTCCGGCTAGTTAGATTCTTTCTGAGAGTGACCTATATATTCCGACTGACAACAACCCAAACAACCTGGGAAAATTCCCTCCGCCTTCAACTTATTGCGGAATTCTTTAATCCGATCCGAATGCCAGGAAATCGGCCCACTTCCATTATTCAAATTCCCCACTCTATAGTGAGGGCAACTGAACACATCGCCATATGCAGAAAAAGCCACCTTTGCCCACGGAATATAGCAACGATAATCTTTATAGGAACTTTTATTGGAATAGTAACGAACAATTTCCTCAACCGTAATATAGTTCGGCGAAAATCTCAGCTTCGCCTTAAAACCTTCACTCATTTTTTCAATTCGTGTTAATTGGCTATGCAATATATCTGAATCAATTTCATCAACTGGCGCCGTTGGTTTATCTAAATGGTGATCTTGATCATAATCCTTTCCATGCCAGTAGGTCGCCGGACTGCTGACCACAAAATTACAAACATCCACATCAAGATTATTTGCGTACTCATATAGAGTCGCAAGATCCATCACATTTCCCTGATTGATCACACAAGTTATATGGATTAATGGAAATTTAGAATTCAACTCCTGCTTCCGAGCAACCAGTCTTTCCAATCCTTGCGTTGTTTTTTTAAAAGACCCAGGAATCGTAGTGATAACATCATGAAGTTCTTCGTTACCTTCAATCGAGACCCCCATATAAAATAATCCACAACCCCAAACTGACTTGAGCCGCAAACACATTAAGTCATCCACCACTTTCTCACTCAATGTTGTTCCATTTGTGATGATATGCACTTTATGACGTTTTACCGCAAATTCCAGAATCTCCATGAAGTCGCTTTTCATAAACGCTTCGCCGCCGGTAAAAGTGATCAATGAAAATCTTGGAAGTTTCGAAATGGCTTTTTTAACTTCATCCGCAGAAAGTTCATTCTTATAAGTCTTATTCGTTTCGGTGTCGTCAATGATTTCGAGATAGTGGCACATGTCACAACGAAGGTTGCAACGATAGGTCACCTCAAAAAATGCCTGGATGGGGGGTAGCGAGTTCCTTGGCATCAGATAAAACGGCAGAAAAGAATACAGGCGCGGCAAAATTTTTTGTATAAATTTAAAATCCATAATCACGAGTTTTTTAAGTACAGCTGGATTCAGTTTGTTTCAATATGCCCAAGCTTTTTTCTCCGCAGTTAAACAATAAATCCAAAGTCGACATGAATGGAATGAATCCGGCATAGCGTTGTTGATATTCGGGGTGCTGGTATTCCTGATATCCCAATTCGATGCCCTCGTCGGCGAACTCTTTTTCCGAAATGTAGTCTTTAGCAGCTTCTCCGCTTAAATATTGAGTAGCCCCAAGTTGTTTGCAAATTGAAATCAGCCTTTG
>JABJCF010000260.1 GCA_018665625.1 Nitrospina sp.
CTTTCATAAGGTAGATTTAATTGATTAAATTATTTTTTATTATAGTACTGTTTTTTATCTTGATATTGATCCAAAGGAAAAATATTAAATTAAGAAAGGATATTGTAGTTGTAATATATATGTCCGCACCACGGCAATTAAAGCGTTTCAGCTATTTACTGACTTTTCCCAGTGGAACGTCAGAACAACTTTTGGATTAGATGTTCTCATTTTTTAGCCTTGGATCGAGTTGATGAAATTTGGAGCAGGGCTTGTGGCCATTTGCATTTGAACGAATTTGAATTAAGCGATCTTACCACTTGAAAAGGAGAAAAAGCAGATTTGGCAGGCATATCATTTGCCGGGATGTGACCAGTTTGAGGTTATGACTTGCAACCTTTGGTTTTGAAAAAATCACCACCTTTTAATTTTTCATCGTCGCTGCCCCAATGAATTGTCTTATCTTGTTTTTGTAACCGTGGGATGTGTTTTGAGCAGTGGATATAGGCTTCTTCTACTTCAATCTTAATCCATAATTTAGTTTTATGTTGCCCGTCTTTTTCTGCTTCGGCTTTGTCTAGAGGGTTGACAAGTTTGCTCGCTTCCTTTTCCGTTATTATTTCTGCTTTACCGTTAACGTGGAGTCCGATTGAGGACTGAAAGAAGTCGATAAACATCAATCCAATTTGTGAGTTTTCGGATATGTTACCCAGGCTTGCCATGACACCATTTCCTTTGAACTCGGGAAATATCAGTGTTTTGTTGTCCAATACCTTTGTAAAATTTTTTGGGCCTGCCCGGAAGGAGGCATCGCATTGCCCTTTTGAGTCAGAGGTTGATAGGAACAACATCTCCTGATCTTCGATAAACTTCTGCATTTCGGGGTTTAAAAAATCCAACACCTGCGAATTGTAAAAGGAGTTCGCACTATTACCGGTGTTATGCTTTTTTTGTAACTCTCGTTCGCCTTGTGATCCTGGTTGATTCATGATCTTGAGTTAAAGGTTGGGGTTATGAGGCAACGCTAAATTAAAATATTTCCCTCGCTCACCATAGACGAGTCCTTTTTCTTCCAGAAATCGAATTGCTTCTTCAGCAGATTCTTTCCCTTCTCCATTTTGACCGTTTAAATGCTCCTTGATTTGATCTATGGTTTTTGCGGCTTCGTTGCAATATAGAAATATTTTAGCTGCGGCTCCTTCTAGTCGGACTTGCGTGGATTGTAAAGACCTATCATCGTAGACTTTTACAAAGTCCATGGACTTAGTGAATATCAGGAAAGGCAAATGCTCGGACTCATGTCGCCTTTTCCATTCTGCGGCGATGTCATAAAGTTCCTGTTTTAGTACCGGATCGATTTGTGTGGAGGTTTTGAACTCGAAATCGTAGGCGATTTTTAAATGATTGATCTCAGGATTATCGTAAACATAAGGATAGGCCTCGCCCGGCGCAGTTATAGTTACGCCATATTCTTCGGGTCGCATAAAATAGGGGCTGAATCTTTCCAGCCATAAATCACCGACACATTCTGGTGGTGGCAAATGGAATAAGAGTTTGATCAAATCAATCTGTTGTCGATAGTCTTCGTTCGTTTCACCAGGAAAGCCAATCAAAATATTCCAATTTACTTCAATGCCATAGTACATAGACCATTTCATGCAAAGTATATTTTGTAGGGGACGGACACCCTTATCCATTTCCTGGAGTTGATTCATACTGAAGCTTTCAATTCCTGGCTGAATTACTTTGGCACCGCCATGTGCCAGAGTTTTTATTTGCTTTTTTGTAAGATTGCTTTTCACTTCGATGAAAAATTGTAGATCAAAATTTTTATCTGCCAGATCTCCAAAAACTCCATCAATGTATTTCATTTCAAGAATATTGTCCACGAGCCGAAAACGAAATGAATCGTGTTTTTGAGAAAGTTCTGCGAGGTCGGTGTGCACTTGATCCATTGGCTTGGATCTGAATTTCATTGTGCTAGCGTTCAAGCCGCAAAAAGTACAGTGATGCTTTTCTCCCCACCAGCAACCTCGCGCCGTTTCATAAAGAATAACCGGGTTTTCCAATAGAGAAGATGCTGGGTCTATTTCTCGCAACTGGTCAAAAAAATCCTGATAATCGGGTGCTGCATAATCGCTGAAGTTGCCAAACATAGCCTCGGGTTCTTCGTAGAGAACTTCGCCATCGCATCGATGCACGACCCCCTTGGGAACCGGACCGTCTTTTTCCAGGTAGTTAATGAAATTTGGAAGAATGTCTTCGGCTTCACCGGGAATGACATAATCTATCCAGGGACAAACGCGAAAATATTCGAGTCCCATTTCCGATTCAAAATTGGAGCCGCCGAACAGGATTTTTAAATGTGGAAATTTTTCCTTGATCATTTTTGCCAAGGTCAAACTTGCAACATTTTGGTTGAAGGTCGATGAAAACCCTATTACATCAAACTCTCC
>JABJCF010000261.1 GCA_018665625.1 Nitrospina sp.
ATGTGGGAGGCGGACCAGGAACCTATGCTTTGGAATGGTGCAAACTACATACGCATTTAAAGGCAACAATATTTGATATCCCCCCTGTATTAGAGGTGGCTAAAAACTATATCGAAAAATATGGACTTGAAGAACGCATTGGAACACAGTCAGGCAATTTCCATAAAGATGAGCTTGGGGATTCGCAATACGACCTGTTACTGATGGCTAATATTCTTCATATGTATGATGCCGATATGGGGAAAACTTTGGTGACGAAAGCGGCAAAAGCCCTACAACCGGGAGGACGTATCGTACTGCACGGCTTCTGCACCGATGAAGACCAGACAGGCCCCTTAGACGATACGTTGTTCAGCCTCAATATAGGCATGCTGACTGAGGGAGGACGGGCACACCCGGTCCATGAAAAAATCAATTGGCTTAAGGGAGCCGGGATTTCCGATATTCGCTATTTCCGAGTCGAAGCCATGCCTACAGGTGTGATAACCGGAGTTAAAACTTAACAGAAAATGCTCTCTTAAGCATTCGACCTGTAGACCACCAGAATCACGCCGGTGACAGCGATCGCTCCCCCAAAATAACCCACCATGCCGACTGGGTCGGGCTGTAGATTTGCAAACCCCATCGCCGGTAATATTTTCATTCCGATCAGAGTGATCAACGGATTGAGAGAGATAATAACGCTGATAATTGCCAAAGGTAGATATTTCACCGCTTCGGCTAAAGCACCGTAGGCCAGCAAGGTATTGATGCCACAGAAAATGAGAGCCCACCATGCGTTAAAACCTGCTGAGAAAAACTCCGCCCACTCGACGCCTCCTAAAAGCACAATAGTAGCGACGGCATAAACAAGAAAGTTTAAAGTCTGGGCTCCGTGATCTCGGCTAAGAAATTTTTGCGAGATCATATACCCCACCCACACCAGTGCTGCCATGATTATCAGGAAATCAGCAAAATAATACTCTCCAGTCATCGCCACCCGGCTTTGCTGATCCAGGAAAAACAAGGTCAACCCCGCTGCGCCGATAAACATTCCTATAATCTGTCTCGGCGTCAACCGTTCGCGAAAAACAAACACTCCGGCGAGCACAAGAAATACAGTCGCTGTTTGAATCAGCACCGCCATATTGGATGGCCCACTGATGTCTACTCCCAAAGTGACCCAATAGTAATTTGCTGTTAAACAAAGGCCGCCGAAAACACCCATCCAAGGTGGCTTTCGAAGAATTTGTAAAGGACGACTTCCTTTCACTGTCAAAATTATACCCAATAGCAAAAAAGCTAATGAGAAACGGAACCAGGCTATGGTGCCCGTGGTGAAATCTTGTAGTGAAATTTTTAGGATGATAGGGAGCACTCCCCATAACAGGGCAGTGGCGGCAGACAATAAAATGCCTCGCAGGAAATGACTCTCCTTACTCATTCCTGTCTCAGACCTTTGGGGGAAATATTGGGGTTAATGCTAGGAAAGCCTGGAAAAATTTTTGAGGATAGTAAGACCAAGCTGTTGGCTCTTTTCTGGATGGAACTGAAATGCATGGATGTTTTCGTGATGGACTCCGGAAACAAAATCAGCTCCATAATTCGTAGTGGTCGCAACCGTAGATTTATCGTCAGGTACCACATAGTAAGAGTGAACGAAATAAAAATAGGATTCGTTAGGAATTGAATCGAAAAGCGGGTGAGAAGCTTTTACCTTCACATTGTTCCAACCCATATGAGGGATTTTGAGTGGATCACCGGAATCGGATTTCGGTTGCATATCTTTAAAGCCCACCACCTTGCCCTTGAGAATATCCAGACCCGCTACAGAACCAAACTCTTCTGCCTGACTGAAAAGAAGCTGCAATCCTAGACAAATCCCCAAAAACGGTTTGCCGCTTTGAACCGATTTTTTTACCGTATCAATAAGACCAAACTGTTCCAGGTTATCCATACAAGCTTTGAACGCGCCAACACCGGGCAGCACAACGGATTTCGCAGAAAGTATTTTTTTTGAGTCGCTGGTGACGATGGTTTCGGCACCCACAGCTTCGAATCCCTTTTGCACGGAACGGAGATTTCCCATTCCGTAATCAACAATCGCGATCAACTAAAGGGTTCCCTTGGTGGAGGGGATATCACTGGTTCGGTCATCGATGGAACAAGCCGCATCAAGTGCCCGCGCAAACGCCTTAAACAAAGCCTCGGTTACGTGGTGCAAATTATTCCAGTATGGGGAATTCAGATGGAGTGTTGTTCCACTGTTCGCGGAGAATGCTTGAAAAAACTCGGGGACCAGTTCAACATCAAACTCGCCCAGTTTTGCTTTTGGCAGTTCAACATTGAACACAAAGAATGCGCGACCACTGATGTCGACCACGCATTGGGCCAGAGCCTCATTGAGCGGAACACTGGCTTCTGCAAATCGGCGAATGCCTTTTTTCTCTCCCAAAGCTTCTTTAAAAGCTTGCCCCACTGCGATACCAACATCTTCAACCGTATGATGAAAGTCGATATGGGTATCTCCTTGAGCTTTAACTGTCAAATCAAAATAACCGTGCCTGGCCAACTGTGACAGCATGTGATCAAGAAATGGAACTGGAGTTTTAATATCCTGCACTCCGGAACCATCCAGATTCAGGCTAACTTCAATTTGAGTTTCGCTGGTAGAGCGTTTTACGTGGGAGGTTCTAGCCATTCAGAGTTTGTTTAACGGTGAGATCGTGTTTTTTACCGTTTCCATTAGTTCCGTTGCCAATAATCGCTTTTTTTCCGTTACCGGCAACCCATTTTTTACCGTTTCCAGATGCGGCCATTTCTGCGACCGAACCATAAAAAGTCATAATAGTTTCAAAGAGTCCTTCAGGGTCCAACTTCAGGTCTTTTCGCTGTATAGCGGGGGAACCGTGCTCCAAAACAATGTCATCAAGGCCAATACATTTAACAGGTACAATGGCCTGTTCTTCTTGAAGTGCCTCAAGAACCGCTGAACCAAACCCACCTTTCAAGGAATGCTCTTCCGTCGTTACCAGACAACGCGCGCTATTAGCATATTGGACTATCAGGTCTTTATCCACCGGCTTGGCAAACCTGGCATTGATTACGGCAACACTGACGCCTTCTTTTTCAAACATAGCTGAGACCGTCATTGCCCAATCCACTGTGTGACCGTAAGCAAAGATGGCAATATCGGAGCCCTCTTTTAAAACTTCGCCTTTACCAATTTCAAGTTCTTTCATTTCCGCATCAATAGGAACTCCGAGACCGGAACCTCTCGGGTAACGCATAGCCGCAGGGCCTTTATGGTAAACAGCGGTTTTAAGCATATGGCGTAATTCGTTTTCGTCTTTAGGAGCCATGATCACCATGTTGGGCAATGTGCGCAAGAACGCAATGTCGTAAAGCCCTTGATGAGTGGCACCATCTTCCCCCACGATTCCAGCACGGTCCAAACAGAAAGTGACATCAAGATCCATCAAACAAATATCATGGACGACTTGATCGTATGCCCTCTGTAGAAATGTGGAATAAATTGCTGCTACAGGGCGAAACCCTTCGATAGCCAATGCACCCGCAAAAGCAACACCATGCTGCTCGGCCATGCCCACGTCAAATGTACGGTCTGGAAACTCTTTTCCAAATTTACTGATACCCGTTCCATCAGGCATGGCGGCTGTGATGCCGACTACTTTTTCATCTTCTCTGGCAAGTTCTATAAGGGCATCGGCAAAGACATTAGTGTATGCCGGGTTTGCTGTTTTCTTATGGAATTCACCTGTCGAAACATTAAACGGCTTAGCACCATGCCAGACGTCCGCTTTTTCTTCGGCCTGTTCATAGCCCTTCCCTTTGCGTGTAATAACATGCATAAGAGTTGGCCCCTTAAGATCCTTAACTGTAGAAAATGTGTCGATCAAGGCTTCAACATCGTGGCCATCTACCGGCCCGACATAGCGAAAACCAAGATCTTCAAATAATCGACCTGGAATGAACACACCTTTTATAGCTTCATCAATTTTGTGAGCGTATCGGGAAATCTCTTTTCCGATTCCCGGAACAGCAAGCAGAAGCTGGTCGATCTCCTGCTTGATTTTCAGCATGACCTGTCCGGTCATGATCTTGCTCAAATGCGCTGACATGCCTCCGACATTGGCGGAGATAGACATTTCATTATCATTTAGCACGACAATCATATCGCTTTGAATATGGCCGGTATGATTGAGACCCTCAAACGCCATTCCCGCTGTCAGGGAACCGTCACCGATGACAGCAATCACATCGTTATCCTCTTTTTTGAGATCGCGCGCTTTGGCAAAAGCAAGCGCAGCAGAGATGGATGTCCCTCCATGCCCACAGTTCCAGTGGTCATGTTCGCTTTCTTCGCGTTTGGTAAAACCACAGAGACCATCGTATTGACGAATGGTTTCAAACCGGTCTTTTCTACCCGTCAACAATTTATGTACATAGGACTGATGCCCCACATCCCAAACAAATTTATCAACCGGGCTGTTGAAAACATAATGCATCGCCATTGTAAGCTCGACCACCCCTAAATTAGAAGACAAGTGACCCCCGGTTTTGGAAATAGTATCCAAAAGCATGTCACGGATTTCTCTCGCTAATTCGGGAAGTTTTTCAACAGGTATATTTTTTAAATCCTGGGGACTATCAACACTACTTAGTAACTTACTCATGGGCGGTCCCAGTTAGAAAGTTCGTTAGACAAAAAACCGTGCGATTTCCCTGAGAGGATCAGCGCGGTCATCAAATTCTTTTAAACAGTTAATGCTTTG
>JABJCF010000262.1 GCA_018665625.1 Nitrospina sp.
ACTGGCCAGTCAGTGTAGCTATGAATCGCTAGAGCGGTTTCGATACCTTCACAAAGTACAAGGGGTTTTCCCAATTCAGGTTCAAACAAACGAATAGAACCACCACTCATGGTGTCAGCACATTTAATGGTTTTTTTTGGTGAAGAAACTGGCGCTTTGCCTGGTCCGTCGGAATCAAGGTAAGTTCGATGCATACCAACTACATCAACGCCACAGATTATCTGAGCAAGCATTGCGGGGTGGTAAGTAACTGTCTTATCATTGTGATAGTAAGGAAGGTTTGGGTGAAAGCGAAGCGTACCGGAAAAAGATCGCTTTAATCCACGATATTCAAAGTAGTCTCTCACACGCTCTACATCTGCTTGGCTCTCTGACCAAATCTTATCCAGTTGCTTACGCTTCCCATACCACTCTTTTTGCTTGGGCATGTGTTTGCGAATTATTGGCAGTAAGTTTGTGGTCAACCCCAGATAGCTTACTACTGCTTTAAATGCTTCGGAAAATCCCCAGCCATTAGCCCACATCAATACATCCAGACCATTGGCTCCACCACCACATTGATTACATATAATTCCTCCTGTATTTTCAAAATCATTGAAACATCGACAGCGGTCTTTTCCTCCGCAAAGAGGACAAGGCCCATGATGTTTATCTAGGTTAATAATTTGGTGCAGGTGAGGGGCCAGAAAAAGAAGAATATCTCGCCATCTGCCTAAAGCACAGTTCTTAACAAAATCAGAATCGATTCGCACCTTATAGTTTCCTACTAATCAATTAAATTTTTCCGTTGAAGTCTTCGATGTCATTTTTAAGAATCTCCACATCTCCAAAATAGGTCTGCAATCTACGCGCATTACCTTCTATTAAAGACTCTTTTTTGGGGAAATAAAATTGATTGGCAGCTTCTTCACCCTTAAATGTTGCCATCTCAATCATCGAAGGTATAAGGCTTTCTCTATTTATTGACTCTTCTACTCTTAGCTCGAATATTGAATTTATAGCCGACAGCAAAAGTAAATAGCGATAAGAGACCTTTCTGTTTCTAGAGTAGTGAAATTTTGAGATAGCTCGTAATACTTCAATGATATCGTAATATTCATGAGACTTTTTCTCATACTTCTTCTCAAACTTCTTATTTTCATATAGGGAGGTTGACATTTTTTAGTTCCTTTCATGTTATTAAGGTATTGTTTGATGTTTCTACTGCATGTTTTCCAAAATATTTTTCTAGTTCGGCGTATGAGTAATACACTGAGCCATTAACCAAAAAATATTTTGGACCCACTCCTTGGCTACGCCAATTTGCCAGGGTTTTTGGTGATAGGCCGACGACTATCCGATCTATATCCGTTGCCTTTACGAACATTGGCTTTATTTCCTCTACCCCAAATTGGATTGTTTGCGCATTTGGAGGTATGGGTGCCGCCTGATGTTTGCGTGGCATTATTCGGCCCCAACTTGTTCAGGTTGAAAAATTTCACAGACCCTTTTATCAAGGACACTCGCAAGAGCGATCTCCTCATCTTTTGAAGGTGCAATGATCCCTGAAATTATTTTTGAGAGTTTTCCCGGCCAGAAATTTAGGGTACGTTCAATTTCGTAGCTTCTCAGGCCAGATTGAATAATTGCAATTTTGAGTGGTGTGTTTGCCATAAAATCTCCAGAAGTATTGTTCTTCTAAAGAATTTACAGAACAATTTAGGAATATGTCAGGGACACAATTAAGGGGAATAATGTCCCTAATCACCCCAAGGGAGATTTTCGGCTTTATAACGCGTTAGGTATTTTCGAGTGGCGACATAGGAAGGAAATGTAAAAGGTGGATAGTTTTGAACAGCTTGAACAGCTTTTTCTTTTTGTTCTGTAGAGAGGTTTTTGCTTTTATCAATTTCCATGAGTTTATTAATTACCATTTTATGAAAATCTAAAACTTCAATCGAATTACGTTTTTTTGGCGCTCCTTTTCCAGGGGTTGATATACCAATACGACGCAGAGCAATTTTATAGTCTTCTAATTCAATGCCTTTACTTGGAATTGCTTCTTTTGCCCAATCAATAGCAAGCAACTCATTCCAGGTTTTATCATCAAGTTTTTTATCAAGTTTATTGACTTCAGTTTTCAGATTTTTATTTTCATCCAAAAG
>JABJCF010000263.1 GCA_018665625.1 Nitrospina sp.
GGCGGCGTTTTGAGCAGGCAGTAAAACTCCTTTCATACCTTTTTCGCGCGCCATGGCGGTGATGGAGAGTCCGCCGCGAACAGGTTTGACTCTTCCATCAAGTGACAATTCACCGAGAATCACCCAGTCTTTTAATTTTTCGTTGTCGATCATGCCGCTTGCGGCGAGGATGCCAAGCGCGATGGGAAGATCGAACGCCGAACCTTCTTTACGGATATCTGCAGGTGCCAGATTGACGGTGATTCTTCGGACGGGTAGAGAAAGTTGGGTGTTTCGAATGGCGGCTGAGACTCGGTCGCTGCTTTCTTTTACAGCGGCATCGGGCAGACCTACAATTGACATACCGGGAAGCCCTTGCGAGAGGTTTACTTCTACCTCTACGGGGTAGCCGTCGATGCCTAATACCGCTCCGCTATGTACCAGTGCGACCATGTTGCCTCAACTGTTGATTTTTGGTATTCCGATCAAAACTACACCAATGCAGTTACTCAGGCAACTTTTTAAAAGGTACGTGGCAAAGAGCATTTTTTACGTCATCGCGAGTGACTGAAAGGAGCGTGGCGATCCAGTTTCTGGATTGCTTCACTCTACCCTTGCAGGGCATGAAAGCAGAGGTTAAATATCACACGTTCGCAATGACGGACTATTGAGTTATTTCCTTCAATAGGTTCTGCAGTATCTGTGTTTGCTGGGGAGTGGGGTTCAGTTTCAGTGCTTCCTTAAGGTGAGTGGCGGCCTGGGGTTTATCGTTTTTAAAATCCAGCAAAAGCTTGGCAAGGTTGAAACGACCTTCCAGTGATTTGGGATTTTGCTTAACGGATTTTTCAAATTGTTCCAGTGCTTCATCATATTTTTTTGAATTGATGAAGGCGACTCCTGCCTGATTGTGAGCGCGGGCTTTTTCAGCATAAAAACTGTGGGGTGGACGGTTAACATGTCCATTGAAAAGTCTTGCTGAGATATCAAACTCTTTACTGGCTTCAATTGCTTTGCCTTGGTTGCCATATAGACCTGCAAGGTTGTAATGGGCTTCCGGTGCATTGAAATTGATGCGAATGGCATCTTTAAATTTTTTCTCTGCGTTGGCCCAGTCCCCAAGGTGCTTGTAGGTGAGACCCATGTTCTGGTGAACATCGTACAGTCCGGGATTGATCCTCAATAAAGCTTTCAGGGTTTGCAGTGCTTCGGGATATTTTTCTTCCATCAAAAGATGAATGCTCAATGTTTTTCCGACGCTCAGTTTTTGCGGAGTTTTCTTAAAAGTGTCTGCCCAGAGGGATGAAGGGGAGGCGTAAGCCTGGTTTCTTTTTACGACCAGTGACGAAAACCCGAGTCCGATTGCCAGAATTAGAGATGCGCCGATCAGTGTTTTCTTTCGGTTTTGGTTCTCATGGAAAAATATTAGATAAAAGATCACTGCAAAAAAAAGTGAGAGCCCAAAGTAAGGAATGTACAGGTTTCGTTCGCTGAGCAGATGCACTCGGGGCATGACAGAATTGGTCGGAGCCAATGTGATTAAAAACCATAAAACTGAAAAAGAAAGGATAGGTGTTTTTAAATAAAACTTTTTGATCACTAAAAATAGTCCAACCGTCAATAGAAAGATAGACACGAGAAGCGATCCCCACATCACCTGAGTTTTAAAATCATATTCAAAGGTCAGGTTCATTGGGAAGAAAAACATTTTTAACGGATGTTTAAGAATGTCCAGCTGTATCCATAGCAGTGAAAAGTTGATTTTTTTAAGTAACTTTTCAATGGCGAAAAAAGATTGAGGGGATTGCAAAAATCCAAGTATTGCCATTATTGGAAACAACAGGTAAAAACCCAACCGCGAGCGAAAAGATTTCCAGTTTTCTCCCTTCATAAAACAAATATCGTAAAGCAGTAACAGGGCGGGCAGGATCACGACGACCTCTTTACAAAGTACGGCAGCGAAATAAGCCAGCAGGGAAAAGGTGTAAAAAATGAAGCGGGGTAATTTTTGTTTGTTCAATCCACCCAATAGGAACATGAGTAGAGAGAAGAAGGAGAACATTGCGGCGAGTCCGCCGGGTCTTCCCGATATATAAGTGATGGTTTCAGTTTGTATGGGGTGGAGCCCGAAAAGAATCGCGGTTGTTGCTCCAATTTTAAATGCGGCTTGCTCTCCCCATTCCGTGGAATTTTTTATGGTAATTGAGGCGATAAAAAAAACCAGCATCACTGTAATAATATGAGTGATGAGATTGAATAGGTGATACCCGAAGGGTTCTTGTTTCCCCCAATGATGATTCAGGGCAAAGCTTAAACTTGTGATATGCCGTTCCATGATGAATTTCGGATTCAGGTAGCTTCCAAGATCATTGACAAGATGATGAAGAATTACATGTCTTTCGTCATCACTCTGGAGAGGGGTATTGAGTCCATTGGCATATATAAGGAAAAGAATTCCCGTGAGGATGAGTAAAAATAGAGGCGTTTTGAACCGGGACTGATGGGGGATCACATCTTCTCCTGAGTTTTGAACCGTTTATAGAGTATAGAACGGCATTTGCAGGGATATTTTAAGCTATTTTCTTCTAAAAACAGTTAAAATGAACAGGATTGTTCGGGGATTCGTTAAAGCTGACCATTTTATATGACGTTAAGTCATTGTTGGGTAGTAACAGAAATTTCATCTAACCTTTCAGGAAGTCTGTCTTCATGCCTGTAAATCGTCCTAAACATTTAATGATCATCGGTGGCGGTGTGTTTCAGGTCCCTGCCATTAAAATTGCCAAGTCTATGGGACTTAAGGTGGTGGTGACCGATTACAATCCGGAATCGGAGGGCATGTTGCTTGCCGATTATCCTATCGAAGTCAGTACTCGCAATATCAATCTCACGGTCAACACAGCCAAACAGTTTCATATGGCCTGTCCTTTGGATGGTGTGATGACGGTGGGGACGGATGCTTCGCAGACAGTAGCCGCCGTTGCCAATGCTTTGAACCTTCCGGGTATTCCTTTCGAAGTTGCCGAACGGGCAACAGACAAGATCAAGATGCGTCAGATTTTGCAGGAAAAGGGAGTGCCGGTTCCGCAGTTTCGTCCGGTTTGGACATTGGATGAAGGGCGCGAAGCTGTAAATGCCATGGAACTGCCACTGGTTATAAAACCTTGTGACAACATGGGTGCGCGCGGTGTACGAAAAATAGAGCGGCCTGACGATTTGATCCCGGCATTTCGCGAAGCCAAAGAGGCTTCTATAAGTGGCAAACTGGTCATTGAAGAATTTATGGAAGGACCGGAACTGAGTCTGGATGCACTGGTTTATAACGACACTATTCATATAACCGGTGTCGCAGATCGTATTATTGAGCGTTCCCCTTATTTTGTGGAAGTCGGACACACCCTACCGTCGAACTTGCCGGAAAATCAGGTTAAAGAAACGATGGATGTTTTCAAACAGGCGATCCGTGCTTTGGGTATCAACACGGGCGCGGCGAAAGGGGATATCAAATTCACGTCAGAAGGTCCTAAAATTGTAGAGATAGCCGCTCGCTTGAGTGGGGGTTGGATGTCGGCTTACACTTATCCATTATCATCCGGGGTCAATTTATATAAGGCGGCAATTCAGGTCGCATTAGGTGAAGAGCCCGATGGCCTGAAACCCAAGACTTCTCTTGTTGCTGCAGAGCGTTCTTTGATACCCGCTCCGGGAAAAATTCTCTCCATCCGTGGAGTAGAAGAAGCGAGGAAAATTAAAGGAGTCCGCGAAATCATTCTAATGAAAGAAGCCGGCGAATGGGTGGAAGAACCCAAAAGTAATATGGGTAAAGTGGGCTATGTCATCACCGTTGCCACGACCCGCGAAGAAGCGGTTTGCATTAACGATTTGGCCAGAAAGACAATTCAGATTGAAGTTGGCGCCTCCAATGCTTTGACCTGGGATATCATTCGTAACAACGCCAGAAAAAAATTCTATGTTGCCTGTAAGGCTTGCACGGTTTGCGATGGTCATGAATGTGCCGGCAAGGTACCGGGTATTGGTGGAATCGGTACGGGTAGTTCCTTCACAGAAAACCTCACTGCACTGGCTCGATATCAGGTTAATTTAAGAACCATTCACAAAATAAAAACTCCCGATACATCGATAGAGTTGTTTGGTCATAAGCTGGCGATGCCGGTATTGGCAGCACCTATCACAGGTATGGAAACCAACCTTGCCGGAGGCATGGATGAAAAAGAATATGCGAACGCTATTCTCGATGGTTGTCTGGAGTGTGGAACCTTAGGGATGGTGGGCGATGGTGCCAGCCCCCAAAAATATTTGATCGGTTTGGAAGCGATTAAAAAACACGGTGGATTGGGGATTCCCATTTTCAAACCCCGGGAATTTAATCTGGATATTATCAAGCGTTTCAAGGCTGCGGAAGATGCCGGTGCCCTTGCCGTGGGGGTTGACATAGATGCTGCTTCTTTCAAAACCATGTCGATGAAAGGCCAGGCGGTAGGACCCAAAACCATCGAAGAATTGCAGGAGTTAAAATCTTACCTGAAGGTTCCCTTTGTTTTAAAAGGCATTATGAATGTGGAATCAGCATTGTCTGCGATTGAAGCAGGAGCGGATGCCATCGTGGTCTCCAATCACGGAGGACGGGTCATGGACCATATGCCCGGAACGGCGGAAGTGCTTCCAGAAATTGCCAATGCGGTTGCTGGCAGAATCAAAGTGCTGGCGGATGGAGGGATTAGAGAAGGAATCGACATTCTTAAAATGCTTGCGTTGGGGGCTGACGCGGTGATGATCGGCAGGCCCATTTGTATCGCTGCATTTGGTGCCGGGCAAGAGGGCGTTTCGTTTTATCTTCAGGAGAAATTGAAGGAATTGAAAAAGGCAATGATCCTTACGGGTTGTGGATCTATTGATCAGATCGACCCTTCCATTATATTCAGGAAGAAAGGCGAACGCTAATGAGGTCTAAAAAAACTTCATTGAAAATAATGCCGGTTAAGAAAGCCGAAACTTTTCAAACAACATTGGCCCGTTCTTTGAGGCGTTTGAAAAATGAATTTGGTGCTTGCGGGTTAAAGCTTTCTACTGAAGATGCAGCTATGACGATTGACCAGATCAAATTCTGGGCAGAGGCTTCTTTGTTGCCCTCTATTGTTAAGATCGGTGGCCCCAATGCCAGAAACGATATCAAACAACTGGTTCCCCTCAATATAGAGGGGTTGATTGCGCCGATGGTTGAGTCGCCTTATGGTCTGGAAAATTTTATCGCAGCGGTTAGAGACTTCACCACACCCATGCGGTTTGGGAGATTGAATAAGCATATCAATATAGAAACAGTAACGGCTATAAAACAACTGGATGATATTCTCAATTCTCCTGAAGCAAAATTCCTTGACGAGATAACCATTGGTTGCAGCGATTTATCCGGTTCCATGAAAAGATCTGGGGTGGATCGGACTGTTTTAAACCGTGTGGTACGAGCGGTAAAAAAAATTCAATCTAAGAAACTACCGGTATCGGTAGGGGGTGGAATTCAACCGGAGACGATTGATGGATTTTTGGAAAAAGTTCGACCAGATAAATTTAATACTCGAGTCGTTACCTTCGATGTTGTCCCTGGTCAGAAATATGGACAGGCGGTTGCAGAAGCTTTGAAATTTGAAATTCTTATGCTGGAGCATGATGCTGGAATGGGATTCATCACCCGCGATGAAGAAAAGTTCCGCATCAAAGAACTTAAAAAACGCTTGAAGTAGGTTGTTTTAGAAGGCCTTTTACTCCCTCTCCTTTTTCCGGAAATGCTCCCCTTATTATCTCGCAGGATATGATTGACAAAAGGGTGAAATATCATAAAATACAGCCCTCGTTTTACGCTTAACCCTTGTAAAAAATTATATTTAGCGGGTTCGACC
>JABJCF010000030.1 GCA_018665625.1 Nitrospina sp.
GCCAATCCTTCTACAATAGCCGTTTTCCCAACACCTGGCTCGCCAATTAAAACGGGGTTATTCTTAGTTCTCCTGCTTAAGATCTGGATCACTCTTTCAATTTCGGTGCTTCTACCAATAATCGGATCCAATTTACCATTTATAGCCATCTGAGTTAAATCTCGACTAAACTCATCCAAGGTTGGAGTTTTACCAGCCTCTTTAGCTTGATGTGTAGGCTCTTTTAGCATTTCGAGAATTTTTTCTTTTACATCCTCAAAATACATCCCGAAACTATTTAATACCCGGCAAGCTACGCCTTCTTTTTCCTTTAATAAGCCAAGAAGCAAATGCTCAGTGCCTATATAGTTGTGATTCACAGAGCGAGCCTCTTCCACCGCAAACTCTAAAACCTTCTTAGCTCGCGAAGTAAATGGAATATCTCCAACAATCAACGAATTAGAACTTTTTGGAAAATTCTTCTCAAGCTCTTGTTTTATTTGCGAAATATCAATTCCCGCTTTTTGGACTATGGCAATGGCTATTCCACCGCCATCTTTTAAAATCCCCTGAAGAATATGCTCTGTACCTAAATACTCATGTCGGTAGAGCTCCGCTTCTTCTCTGGCCAGGATAATGACTCTTCTTGCTCTTTCTGTAAATCTTTTAAACATAATAAAACCCTTTGTTTGAAAAGGTATTGCTCAATTTCAGAACGCTAAAAAAATCCAATTTAAGCGGTTTTCTGTTAAAGCTTTTTCACTTTATTTTAGCAAATGCCATTGATAATACAAGGATTTATTTTCATTAGGAAAAAGGGTTGGCTTTTAAGAACAGTTTCAAATCCTTTCATAACTTATCGGCAGTCAGCCTCAAAGGCTTTAAGATATAACCCCTAAATAAATTATGAATACCCAGCTTCCTTATGAAAACAAACTATGCAACCTGTTGTACTTGGAGGATCAAACTCATTGGCATCGGTAAGAGTAACGCCTATATCTTTCCCATTAAGGACATCATAAATAACCTTATTATTTATCATACCCTCTAAGGCGGGATAACCTGGGCTGTAACGTTGCCCAGCTTTTTCTTTTTTTACTCCTAACCGTTGCCTCATTAAGCCATGGGTATACTCCATCAAATCCTCAGCAACCCTATCGCTTAAGCCTTGTAAATACAATGCTGACTCAGAATCATTTTCCTTTTTAAAGTTTGCTATCACCTTATCTGTTTCATTTCCTGCGGTAGAGATAGCAAGACCCGCAACATCCATTATCCCTGATTCTTTAGAACGGAAATACTGAGCCACTGAAAATTTGTCCTTTCGTCCCTTTCCAATACATTGAGTAAACGAAATCCGCCCTAACTCTGAATCTAAGTTATCAGGGTCGTATAAAATTAGCTCGTCACCCTCTGATTGGGCGGGAAGAAGCCCAAAACGAACACGGGGAATTATCCAACCATTTCCTTCCGCTTTTTGGACCCATTCATCTTTTAGATGCTCTAGATGCTCTTTGGTTACACCTTTTTTTTCCCAATCAGATTGTTTCCCAAATTTCCAGTTTAATGAGTACAGACTTTTGGAGTCCAAGCGAAGCTTTCCTATTTTAAATTCAACCAGGTGGATTCCAAATCCGTCGTTTTGTGGGCTGTGGTTTTTGAAACTTACTTTTCTTGGTTTTAACTTTTCTAATAATCGTTCATGCTCTGCCTTCATACCTTTGGCTCTGCAGTATTCGTTTGCCAATAGTTGTTTATTTTTTTCGATATAACTTTTGGAATTCTTTTTATCAACTAACTCATTCATCACGTTGACCCCATCCATAGCGCTTTCGCAATAGAATACATCGGGCCTTAACTGATCTAAATCATCTTGCCCCCACATAGAGACATACCCTGCATGGCGCCAGTTGACCGGAGCTCCTCCAACAAGTATAGGAAAATCAAAGCCTCCATCCTTGAGCATCTTTGACACAGTAATCATGTGATTTGAAGTCTGAACAAGCAATGCGCTCATTCCTATCGCATCCGCATTTTCCCGACGAGCAGTTTCTAAAAATTTTTCTAGAGGAACTTGAACTCCCAAATCAATCGCTCTATAACCGTAATTTTCTAATAAAGTTTTCGCCAAATCCTTACCAATA
>JABJCF010000264.1 GCA_018665625.1 Nitrospina sp.
CAAAAAATAAATGAAGAGATAGGTGAAGATTTAAATCGCGCTCGGGAATTTCGCAGGATAGGAAAAATTTACAGCCTTCGCCTCAATCGTTTTAAAGAAGCTAAAGATTATTTTTCCAGGGCGTATGACTTGTTCGTCGAGCTTGAACAGGAAGAACTGCAGGTTGAATTGTTGCTGGACTTAGGTTTGGTTTCTGAGAAGGAAGGAGACTTTGAGAAATCCTTAAATTATTTTTCTCGCGCGCAGATTCTTGCAGAAAAAAATAATTTTAAGTCGGGTTTGTCAAAAGCATTATTGTATCAGGCAAATTTGCATTGGTTTCAGGGGGACTACCAAGGGGCATTCCGATCCCAACGACAATCATTAGATATTGCCAAAACCATTAACGATAAACTGCAGCAGGCTTTTATCTATAACACATTAGGGTTAATTCACTGGACTTTGAATGATCCTGAGAGGGCCTTGAAAAATTTGCACCTCAGTTTAGAGCTTGCAACTGAAATGCATTCGCCTATTGATATTGCCTCGGCGCATAATAATATCGGATTGGTCCACAGAAAAGAAAAACGGTTTGAAAAGTCCCTCGATTCTTTTAAGGAAGCTTTGCGGCGTGACATTCAACTTAAATCGAAATGGGGACAAGGCTACACTCACCGCAATATGGGAATGAGTTTGATGCGGATGGGGCGGCTTGATGAAGCTGCAGTGAATTTTAATCAGGCCATGGGTTTCAGTGGTGAAATTGGCGATAAAACCAATCAAACGAAAATTATGCTGGAGCTGGGGCACCTTGCACTGGAACGAAAGCAATGGCAGGAATCCGTTCCGCTTTTTGAGCAGGCTTATTCTTTATCGTCTGCGATAAATGTCAAAGAAGTGAGTTGGAGGGCCTTGCGCGGGAAGGGGTTTGCCTTAGACCAATTGAAGAAAAGCGGCGAGGCCGTGAATGCGTATAAGGAGGCTGTGAAAATTGTTGACGCAATGCGGGCTGCCATCAAGGTGGAGGAGTTTCAGAATGGATTTCTTACTGACAAGCAAGATGTTTATAAGGAGTTAATTCTGTTGCTTTTAAATATGGGAAAGATTGAAGAATCTTTTCAATATGCAGAGCGGGCTAAATCGCGAAGTTTTATCGATCTTCTTGGCAATCAGAAGATCAGCTTGAAAGATGATGTCAGCCAAAAGTTGTACGATGCTTTATCCCGGCAGAAAATAACCATACGTGAAACTGAAGAAGCTTTTGCATCTGCCCGCGCTGCGGAAAATGAAGAAGAGGCTAAAGAACTTTCGCAAAAGCTGGTGGGCGCGCGAAGTAGTTATCAGGATTTATTGATTGATGCGAAAGAACAGAGCCCTGAAATTTCAAATTTCATTACGGTTGATGCTATCACCTTAAACCAGCTGTATGAGTTGCTGGAGGATAAGGTGGCTTTGGTGGAATACCTGGTGACGGAAAAAGAACTCATCGCCTGGGTGGTTGAAAAAGGAAAGATTAATTCGGTTCGCGTTCCCATTACAGAAAAAGATTTAAAAGAGCTTGTGGCTGACTATCGTGAACGGATTCAGAAGCTGGCCCCTGTGGAAGAGCAAGCGAAGCGGTTGTATGCTTTGTTAATAAGTCCTGTCGAAAAATTTATAAAGAATAAACGGTTATTGGGCATTGTTCCGCACGGGCACCTTCACTATATTTCTTTTTCATCGTTAAAAAATGAAGACAATTATTTGTTCGAACGTCACCCGCTATTTTATTCGCCAAGTGCATCGGTAATGCAATTTACCTTTAAGAAAAAAACGGTACGTAGTCGTGATATTAAGGTTCTGGCATTGGGCAACCCTGACCTTGGGGATATGAACTACGATCTTCCATTGGCAGAAATGGAAGCTAATGCAATCAAGTGGGACTTTCCCAAAATTGATGTCTTAACCCGAGAAAATGCCACAGAAAGTTGGTTGAAAGAAAATATTAGCGACTATCGAATCATCCACGTGGCTTCCCACGGTGAATTTGACCCGATCAACCCCTTGTTTTCTTCTTTGAAGTTAACCCGTGACAAAAATAATGATGGTAATTTTGAAGTCAATGAAGTTTTTGGTCTTGATATTCAAGCCGATATAGTGACGCTAAGCGCTTGCCAAACCGGATTAGGAGATATTGTTGGTGGTGATGAGTTGGTGGGGCTCAACCGCGCATTCATTTATGCTGGCACGCACTCCATTTTATCTTCGCTGTGGAGGGTGAGTGATATTTCCACAGCAGTATTGATAAAACATTTTTACCGTAATTACGGTAAGGAAGATAAGGCTGAAAGCCTGCGTAAAGCGCAGCTTCTTGTTAAACGGCTTTACCCGCACCCTGGCTACTGGGCAGGATTCAACCTGACTGGAGATTATCGATAGCAGACTTTAATTATTGTTAATCGATCCTGAATAAAACTCCAAATCAAGCTTTGTTTTCAGCTCTTTTGTGATGGTTTGATTCCCTGCACCCTGAAAACCGTATTTTTTCTCATTATCCTTAAAAATTTTCCAGTGACGCCGGTGCAACATCTCTTTAGAGACCATCTTTGTTACCTTCCCATCAGCATTATAAACTGTGACTGGAAACAGCATTTGAGGTGCCTCCCTTCAGCTTTGAGTGGGCCTTTCTACCTCTCTATTTTAAAGATAGGTTGTAGAGACTCAATTTGCCACCTCAGCTTATATTTTTGTGATGGGGGAATAAAATTCGATGCGGAAAGGTCTTTACTAGTAGGGATTTAGAGGAATTTAAAATTGCAGGAGGGCGTAATGAATATCCATTCGGTTATCCACCCATTCAAAGATAGTATTGATGAAAGTAAAAGAGATTTAAATGAGAATTCGCATCATCTGGTTTTTGTTGTAGTTATGACGCTTTTCTTTTTGTTTCTATTTATAGTGCTTTAACTAACAGCAAATAGAAAATGAGGCTGAGCTAGTTTTCCGCCTGGGTTTTTTGGCGCTCTAGAGCCCGTAATTTTCGCGCCTCTTTTTTGTTCATTTTTGATTTAACTTTTTTTTCTGCTACCGGTTGTCCTTCCCATCCGACTTTTTCAAGGAACTCTTCGTAGCCACCGTGAAAATATTCTGCGCGACCCCGATGAAAAATAATTAAGTTTTTTGCAAGAGCTTTAAGAATTAGTTCAGAATGTGTCACGATAACCAACGCACCTGCATAATCATTTAATTCTTCAATTAAGCATTCAATCGATTCCACATCCAGGTGATGAGAAGGCTCGTCTAACAATAATATATTTGTAGGATGAGAAATTATTTTCCCCAATAGTACGCGGCTTCTTTCGCCTCCAGAAAGTACGGAGACCTTCTTTTTTGCCATATCACCTTCAAACATCATCGCTCCACATATGCTGTGAGCTGCTTGCAGCGATAGACTCGGGTTGGAACGGAGTATCTCTTGAAGAACCTGATTCTGAGGTTCGAGCCGATCTATATTGGTCTGCCCGAAATGGCCGGGGCTGGCTGAAGGATGCGGATTAATGGTCCCACCTGTGGGCGTTAGTTCCCCTGCAAGGCAGTTCAATAAAGTCGACTTGCCTTTTCCATTGGCACCGATAATTCCTATGCGGTCATTCTTGCCTATCGAAAAGGAAATATCAGAAAAAATATTGTCTTCAGACTTTCCATTGTAAGCGAAAGAAAGATTCTTGATGTTCATAATAGTTTTGCCGGGACATGCGAGGTGGTTGAACCTGAAGCCCAAATTTTTCTCGGAACTAAGCTTCTCCATGGTTCCCATTTTTTCCATCATTTTAAGTCGCGATTGAGCCATGGTTGCCTTTGAAGCTTTGGCGCGAAACCGATCTACAAGGTTTTGCATTTCTTTGCGCTTGTTTTCCAGGTTTATGCGGGTTTGTTCGTAGGTTTCTTCTTCCTGGATAATCAATTCATAAAATTTGATTGTTCCGCCTTGAACTTTTCTGGCTTGTTTCCGATGAAGGCCCAGGGTATGGGTTGTGACTTGATCCATAAAATCGCGATCATGAGTAATGAGAATCATTTCTCCCGGCCATTTATTAAGATATTCCCTGAGCCATCGGAGAGAAAGGATATCCAGATAGTTGGTAGGTTCATCAAGCAAAAGCATATTTGGATCAGAAAGCAAAGCTTTACAGAGATTGATGCGTACCTGAAAACCACCACTAAAAGTGGCAGGGTCTTTGTGGAAATCCTGCTCCAAAAAACCCAGTCCAGAAAGAATGATTTCAGCTTTGTAGTGATCCCATTGCTTTTCGGTGGGAAGCGCTTGGACGCATTCTTTTAAAACTGTAGATTGGGTAAAATGGATATGTTGCTCGAGAGTACCTATCCTATAACCTTTTGGGGTGGAAAGTGTTCCTGAATCATATTTTTCATTCCCCAGGATCATTTTGAATAAGGTTGATTTCCCCGTGCCATTTTTACCTACCAAACCAATGCGCTCGCCTTGATTGATGAGAAACGAAACCCCGTCAAATAATACTTGAGGGCCAAATGATTTTTGAAGATTACTGGCTATGATCATGATTGCTTAGAGAGAAAGAGATGAAAGAGAGTAAATTGTCGATATAAAGGAAAAGAGAACGAGGCCTGATTATGGAGGGTACCCGCACCATCATTAACGCTGAAAGAACCTAGTATAGCAGAAAAACCTTTTAGGTCTAGCCTGAACTGGCCTTGAAGAAGGGTAAACGAGGCTTCTTGAAAGATTTTAGGTGATTGGTTTTGGGGATTTACCAGGTTTTTTGGGATAGTTTATAGGCTGTTTTTGGAAGCAAATGTAAATATTTGACATGTTTCATACTTTGTTGAATTATGGAAGAAAAGGGATTTTATAAAATATTTTGGTTGGAATCCGCAATTTTCATTTTTTCAAGTATTCAATGGATATGAATGATTTAGAAGCACAGCTAAAGCTGGAAATCGAAAAGCGCCAAAAAGCCGAGCAAAAGTTTGAGGAGTTGGATGGCGTTTTGAATATGTTGACAGCCGGAGACTCTCTAAAAGCAACCCTCGGGAAATTGATTAATTTTCTAGAGAGCAAGATAGAGGGAGTTAGGTGTTCCATTCTTCTTTTAGATAATAGCGGTCAATATTTAATTAGAGGCGCAGCCCCTAATTTACCAAAATCCTACTGTGATGCATTGGATGGATTTTTAATTGGTCCAAATGTAGGTTCATGCGG
>JABJCF010000265.1 GCA_018665625.1 Nitrospina sp.
CCGATCTTACCAAAGCTAATTTGACATCCGCCACAACTCGCGACACAAGCTTCAAAAGCGCAAAACTCATTGGCACCATAGGTTACAAGCCCTAATCCCTTTTCAGACCAGTTCCAAGAAAGATCGCACTTTAGGCTGCGTGAAATCATCAAATCGATTATCACGGTCGAGTAAAATGGCATGAATCCCTGCATTGCGGGCGCCCTCGATATCTGTCTTCACTTCATCCCCGATATGGCAGGCTTCGTGAGGAGCAACGCCACTGAGGCGTAGTGCTTCTTCAAAAATTTTCTTATCCGGCTTGGCCGAACCCACCACCGCAGATGGCAGAATAAACTTAAAATGTCCCGCCAGCTTCAGGTTTTCCAAGGTTGAGGTCAGTCGCGAATCCCAATTCGAGATAACCCCTAAAGTAATATTTCGCTGTTTAAGTTTTTCAAAAATATTTGATTCAATAACATCTTCGTGGATCTTCCAATTGGAACCATCGCGAAACACCTCGAATATCAGTTTAAAATATTCGTCGAAACGGTCGAGGCCACCCAGGGGTTGAAAAACTTCAAACACTAGATCTTTCCAGAATTTTTCTTCTGCTTTCGCTCCCGATTTATTTCCTAAAGATTCGATGCCGCCCATTTTTTTCCATTGCGACCGGAACCCTTTATTGAGTTCATCGGGTGTCCCAGAAAAGCCAAAGTCCCGCGCATGCTTAGCGTAGACATCCCCGACTGAAGGGTGAACGCGAATTAAAGTTCCTCCGACATCGAAGAACACAGCTTTAAAGTTAGAAAGCGGCACGACTCAATTTCCTAAATTAAAATTTAACCGAAAGGTAAAATCGGGGTTTGTCATCCTAATCACGAGTTACTGTATTGCCATATAGTGAACACTGAAACCCCAATAATAATCAGTAGACCATAGAGCCATGAGCGACAGTTATTTTCCATTCGAGTTTCCTGATAAATGAGAAAAAGATTTCTTTAACGTAGCAGAAAATATTCTATACGCCGAATAAAATATTTTGGTGAAGTGAAGTAGCTGTATTTATGTCCCCCCTCACCTAAATCCTCTCCCTCCAGGGGAGAGGAGATATTGAAAACTTCCACCCAGAAGCTTTAAGGGAATTGTATCGCTGTAGGGGAATATACCCCTGCTACCCGTCACCGGGCATGAGTTCTAAGGAATGGATACTACAGGGGCATGAATTTATAAATTGGGGATATGACAGACCTATTGGCCCTACCCCTGCGGGGCATGAAACCTAAGGAAGAGATATAACACACGCCTAGTGGCTACCCCGTAAACTTTTTAACGATCAAAACGGAGTTGATGCCGAACATGCCGAATGAGTTGTTCATGATGTAATTTACTTCGGGAAGTTTTTCGGGTTTGTTGGCGACAAGATTGTGCAAGGCGCATTCCGGGTCGAGGTCATCGAGATTTATGGTTGGATGCACCATATTATCTTCAAAGGCGGGTAAGTTGCCGGACAACTCCAATGTGCCTGCTGCACCCATAGTGTGACCGATAAAACTTTTTGTATTATTGAATCGAGTTTTACATTCGTTGCCGAACACATCGCGAAGAGCTTTGGTTTCTTGAATGTCGCCCATTTGCGTTGCGGTTGCATGGGCGTTCAGAATATCAATGTCGTTTGGTTCGAGTCCGGCCCGGTCTAGAGCCAGTCGCATGCATTGGGTCTGTCTGCCTGGATCGGGCAAAATAAAATCGATGGCATCGGAATTTGATGCGTAGCCTACAATTTCTCCATAAATTTTTGCGCCACGTTTTTCGGCATCTTCCAGACGCTCAAGAGTATAGACACAACCGCCTTCGGAACAAACAATTCCATTTCGGTTTTTATCAAATGGACGACTGGCTTTTGTGGGGTCTTCGTGCTCAGCAAGTGCACCTTCACTTTTGAAGCTGGCAAAAATCCCGAAGGTATGGATGCTTTCGGAAACGCCCCCGGCTAACGCCAGATCGACTTCCCCAAGTCGCAACATTTGCGCTCCTTGAATGACTCCCATATTGCCAGCGGCGCAAGCCGCGCCAATGGTGTAATGCGGGCCGGTGATTTTCATATTCAAGGTAACTTCACCGGCGGGATTGTTGGACACGGTTCTAGGATTATGATGATGCGACCAGAACTTTGTATCGTAATCATATTTGCTGATATTGTAGACTTCGTTTTCGGTTTCTACATTTCCGTGTTCTGTTGTTCCCAGGTAGACACCTACTCTTGATCGGTCAATGGATTCCAGATCTATTTTTGCATCGAAAAACG
>JABJCF010000266.1 GCA_018665625.1 Nitrospina sp.
AACTTGTTCTGCCTTATCTCGGAAGCATCCCCCTTGACGGAGATATTGTTGCTAACTCTGATAGTGGTCAGCCCGTGGTACTTTCTAATCCAGATTCAGTTGCGGCAAAAGCATTTATGAAACTTGCAGAAAATTGTCATAAATTTTTAAACCCGGAAGAAGCGTTTAAAAAGTAATTTTTCGGGTTGCAAATTTCCGCATAATTTTGCAAATTCAGGCAAACTAAAACCTTCGACTTATCCACTCAATCGAGACTTAAAACGCTTCCGTTAATTTGAAACAAGGGATTGCGTTTTGGGTGTTGATTGGGAGATAATAAAAACATAAATTGAAATTAATTTTGAATCCGGGCTATTTTCTCAATGGCCTATCTTCGAATTTGAAGCTTCTCCTCTTTAAAAGGTCGGTCGTGGTCAAAAATTCCAAAAAATATAAAACAGGTCTGGGAGTTCTTTTCTTTATTTTGATCCTTTGTCCAGGGTTGGCGTATTCTGACCCTCAGGAGCATGCTTATTATTCTAATAATCCGATTGTCGCGGAAGTGGATGGTGAACCCATCCATTTGGATGATTTAAAGCATGTGCGTATTCAAGAAGCTTTAGTGCAACTTCATCACATGAAGACCCGAGCTTTAAAAGAAAGAGTGTTGGAAAGACTTTCTAAAAAACACCCTGAATTTTCAGTAGCGAGCACCCTCAAAGTTTCTGATGAGGAGATCAAAAAGTTTTACGAAAATACTCCGGGAATTAAAGAGTTGGGAAATATAAAGCAGATGCGTGGTGAAATTCGAGACTATCTGCAAAATAGTTACCAGAATATATATATAGAAGATCAATTCCAACACGCTATCAAAGAAGGCTGGGCTAAAATATTTCTTACGCCACCCAATGATTTTCATTTGGTAGCGGGAATCGGAACAGCCATGTTATGGTCTGCTGAAAATAAGACCGCTCGAGTATTTGTACTGGAATATTCAGACTTTCAATGTCCTTTCTGCAAAAGAGTGCAGGAAACGTTGAAAAAGGTTAGAAAGAAATATCCCCAAGTAGTTCAATTTGGTTATCGACATTTCCCTTTGCCATTTCATGAAGAAGCTAAAAGTTTTGCACAAGCGGTTGAGTGTGCGAGAGACCAAGATAAATTCTGGGAACTTCAAAGCTGGTTTTATGAAAATCTAACTCAAACATCCAGTCAGGAACAGGTTCTAAATGGAGCCAGGAAATCCGGCATCAAGGATATCGAAGCGTTTAAATCGTGTTGGCAAAATGGTAAGTACGAAAAAAGAGTTGAAAAAGATATTCGCGATGGTGCAGAAATAGGTATTCAAGGCACCCCAACTTTTCTGCTGGGTTCCTACGATCAGGAATCGGGAAAGATATCCGGCGAAATGTTTTCGGGGGCTGTTTCGGAAGATAAATTTGTCAAGGCAATAGAGAAATATCTCGCCCTGACTGGGACTGAGGCTAAACTCAATCCGTAGTTTCCCTATCGTTCCTCCTCTGATCTGATATGAAGAAAGTTTTTATAATTTCTCTTTTTAGCTTTTTGTTTCCCCTCGCATTATTTGCCAACTCTCCCTTTAAGGGTGTTCAGAACACCAATGCTTTTCTCCCAAAAATAAAAATTAGCGTTTTAACGGATAAAACCTCCGTGCTACCCGGTGAGGAATTTATGTTTTTTGTATCCCTGTTGATCGAAGAGGGTTGGCATATATACTCGCTATATCCCGTAAAAGGTAGCGAGTCGCTGGCCACTCAAATAGTGATAGATGAGGGCGTGTTTCAAAAGCAGGGCACCTGGAAGGAACCCAAACCAATTTTGATTGAAGATGGGGCCGTTGGGAAAATGGTCAAAGGACATAAAGGCAATGTAGAATTTACAAAATCCTTTACTGTTCCTATAGGTGTTGCTGCCGAAAGTTATTTTATTAAAGGCAAGCTAATATTCCGAGCTTGCGATAATCAGATCTGTACCCTTCCGCAGGAATACCCTTTTAAGACAGCTGTTCGCATAAGCCGTAACTAAAAAACACATATCCTCTGTAATATTTCTCCAAGGTCTGTAGAAGATTTGGTGATATAGTTGTTTTATCCCTATAAAACTATTTTATATCAATGCAAATAATTACTACACATTTGAATGCGGATTTTGATTGTATCGCCTCAATGGTGGCCGCGAAAAAGTTGTATCCCGATGCTTTTCTTGTGCTTTCAGGAAGCTGCGAGCAACAGGTGAATGAATTTCTTAAGCAGGAGAAGTTACCGCTGGAATTTACTCGCATCAAGGATGTTTCCCTGGAGGATGTTGAATTGCTGGTTGTAGTGGATACGCATGACCCAAAGCGGATCGGTATATTTGCTCCTTTGATAGCTGACCCCAAAATTGAAGTTCATATTTATGATCACCATGAGAATCCATCCCTGGAAAGTAAAATTGAAAAAGTGGTTCTTGAGAAAAGGGGAGCGTGTACATCCATTTTTTGGGAAATATTAGAAAAGAAGAATATTTCTTTAACCCGTGAAGAGTGCACGTTGATGGCATTGGGGATTTACCAGGATACCCGTTCTCTTACCTCATCTTCTACCACTCCCGAAGATTTCACGGCAGCGGGCAACTTGGTTAGAAAAGGCGCTGATCTGGATATTGTTTCGCATTATATGTCACAAAACCTTAACTCAGACCAGTTGAGCGTCTTTAATGAATTGGTGGGAAACCTTGATAGGCAACTTATTAATGGGGTTGAATTAGCGATTGCAACGGCTTCGGTAGAAAATTATGTGAGTGATTTGGCTTATGTAGCTAGTCGTATCCTTGAGTTGGAAAACTTGAAGGCGTTATTTGTTATTGCGCGGATGGATAAAAGAATTTACCTGATAGCTCGAAGTCGAGGTTCTGAGGTAAATGTTGCGCAGGTTGCTAAAGAGTTTGGAGGGGGTGGTCATAATAACGCCTCTTCTGCGAGCATTAAAGATATGACACTGGTGCAAACTCGGGAAAAACTATTCAAGTTTCTTGTAGAAATTATACAGCCAGCCAGCCGGATAAAAGATGTCATGCATTTCCCTGTAGTTTCAGTTTTAGTTGACGATTCGATTCAGTCTGCAGAGTCTGCGCTGACTTTGTATAACTTGAATACTTTGCCTGTTTTGTTAGACGACCAGCCCGTTGGCTTGATAACTCGGCAAATTGTGGAAAAAGCAATCCATCATAAGCTTCAAGATGATCGCGTCGAAGAATTTATGATTCGCCGATTTTCTGTTTCCGGCCCGGAGGAACTTTTTAACACAGTAATCCCTCTAATTGTTGAAGACAGGCAGAAGCTAATTCCTGTAGTAGACGAACAAGACAAACTGATTGGGGTTGTGAGTCGTGGCGATATTTTGCGTGAACTGCAGGCTAGTGAAGAGGAAAAAAAGAACCATTCACTTGGGACAGGCAATCAAAAAAATATTAAAAGCTTGTTCAAAGAAAGGTTGGGAACAAATTTGCTAGGCCTGCTGGAAAAAGTTTCTCTTGTCGCAGATCAGTCTGGGGTTTCCGTTTTTGCTGTAGGTGGTTTTATCAGGGATCTATTATTAAATATCCCCAATAAAGATATTGATGTGGTTGTCGAAGGGGATGGGATTTTATTTGCTTCACGTCTTGCAGAAGAGTTTGGCGGAAGGGTTAAATCTCATGAAAAATTTGGAACATCAGTGGTTATTTTTCCTGATGGATACAGAATGGATGTTGCCACGGCGCGACTGGAATATTATGAGCACCCTGCTGCATTGCCTACGGTAGAGAAAAGTTCGGTAAAGTCTGATTTGTATAGAAGAGATTTTACTGTCAATAGTATCGCTGTGAAATTAAATGGCGATGGAGCTTTTTGTCTCATTGATTTTTTCAATGGCGAAAAGGATATTAAAAATAAAGAAATTCATGTTTTACATAATTTAAGTTTTATTGAGGACCCATGTCGATTATTTAGAGCTATAAGATTTGAGCAACGTTTCGGCTTTAAAATAAGCAGGCAGACGGAAGCTTTTATGAAGGTTGCTATTAAAAAGAGACTGGTTGAGTCTTTGAGTGGAACTCGACTTTTAAACGAAATAATTTTAATTCTTAAAGAGAGTAACCCCTTAAGTTGTATTTTAAGACTGGAGGAACTTGACCTTTTGCAGTTCATTTCACCGCAAATGTTGACGGGTCCCACTGACCATCAAGCTCTGGAGAGAATTGAAGGGGTGTTCTCGTGGGCAGAAATTGTATCTCTTCCGGAGAAACCGGAAAGCTGGTACGTATATTTTTTAGCGATGTTTTATTCGCTTGACGAAGGGTCTTATTTGCAAGCCGTGGAGAGACTCCAAATGCAAGCGCGTTTAAAAAAATCTTTGATTCGAGATAGAAGTGTTTGTAGGGAAGGTTTGGAACTGCTGGCAAAGGATAAAAACTGGGAGCCTGAAACGATCTATAATCAGTTCTCTCAATTTTCTGTGGAAGCAATAATATTCTTCCTTGCAGTGGCGGCTTCAGAGAGAGCCAACCGGTATGCAAATATTTACTTCACTCAATATTATGGTCAGGCAGAATTGTCACTGACGGGAGATGATCTGGTTGAGATGGGGATGGAACCCGGCCCTGTTTTTCAATCTGTTTTTAAGGCGCTTCGGGAAGCCCATGTCAAAGGGGTTATCAAAACGCGGGAAGAAGAAGTGGCCTGGGTGAGAAAACAGTTCTTGGAGCAGTAGAAAACGTCTTATTGTGATACAATCTACTTAAACCTTTTAAAATTTTAGAATGGTAATCTCCTGTGGCCAGTGTTGAATATCTTATAAAACAATTTTTGACCCCAGATAAAAAGAATCTGGATTTGAGTAATCAGAATATTGGAGACAAGGGGGCGATCACCCTTTCTAAATCAAAAAGCATAAAACGCTTAAAAAAGCTTATGCTTCCAAATAATAATATTAGTGATGAAGGTATCATAGCCATAGCCAATTCTGAAAACTTCAAGAACCTGACGGACTTGGATATCTATGGAAATGTGATCAGTGATGATGGGGTTAAAGCGATAGCCGAATCTCCCTATATGTCCAATTTGAAGAAACTGAGTTTATATGGCAACCTTGTAGAAGATGAAGGTGCGAAGGCTATTGCAGAGTCTCAGATTCTCTCAAAACTCAAACATCTATTTATTACTTCGAACCGAATTCGCCGTGAAGGTATTGAAGCATTAAAAAATGCAAA
>JABJCF010000267.1 GCA_018665625.1 Nitrospina sp.
CGCTCGTTGAGCATAACAAGCAGATTCCCAACGGTGTCTACAGACTGCAAACGAGTGCAAAGTTCTTCAACGACTTTCTTTTTCTTATCCGTAGAAATAGAAGGATGCTCAAAAAAACGGAACAATTCTTTTTCCGTTTTCATGGCTTCGCCAAAAGTTTCCAGGCTCTGCAACGCATTCCCCAACTGGGAATCATCTTCAATGTTTCCAGAAAGAGCTTCTGCGTACCTTTTTCCTACCTGATTTTCCAACATCGCAATATTTTTCTTTAATTAATTAAGAGATGTTAATTACGCTGACTTTTTTCCAGCTCTTGAATCACCTGTTCAATTGATTCATCCACCAATCGCTTTTTATCCGCATCATCCAAAGCCTTCTTGAGAAACTTTTCAGTCGAAGCAATGGTCAATGCAGCGGTGTAAGACCGAATCTCTTGCAAAAGCTTGCTACGAGAGCTTTGAATTTCCTGTTCAGCTTCGCGCTGCACCTGTTTGACCTTGGCTTCAGTCTCTTGAACTGTTTTTTCCTGAAGTTTTTTGGCTTCATCTAGCGCTAATTGGACGATGGTTTCGGCCTTACCGTGCGCGGCTTTTAGCTTTTCGTCCAAATCCGCTTTGATTTTTTCTACATCCTGCTTGAGCTTTTCCGATTCTTCAATATCACCACGGATTTTTTTCTCTCGTTCATCCAAGGCATCCAGAATAGGAGGAAAGGCAAACTTCTTCAGCAAGAAGAACAAGATTCCAAAAGAAATCACTGACCAAAAAATCAAGGAACCAAAAACAGATACTTGTTCAAATTGAGGCATAATCAATCCTTAAAATAAAATTCATCCAACACACCCACTTCCGTGGGAAGGAATTGTGAAACAACCCATTAAAGTCGAAAACACAATTGCTGACCAACATAACTACCAGGCTTGGTCAAGCAGTTGGTCGCTACGGCATAATGATGAAAGCAATAACCAGAGCGTAGAGAGCAATAGCTTCTACCAATGCAAAACCAATCCAGCAATATTTTGCGACTCTTGCTTCAGCATTAGGCTGACGTCCAACCGTTTCGATGGTTTTCGCAAAAATATATGCGATACCCAATGCAGCACCAAAAAAACCGGCAGCGCATAAACCCATTCCAATTAATGCAGCAGCTTCTGAACCCATTCTCTCCTCCTTAACAAAATAAAATTAATGTAACTTGATCACATCGCCAATGTATACACAGGTCAGCGTTGTAAAAATATATGCTTGAATGAAAGCGATAGCGATTTCTAATCCATTAATGATAACCGTGAAACCAAACGGCAGCCAACCCAACCATAAAGGCCCCGTCATCGCCAAACCGAACAGCACCGCAAGAACAGTATGCCCTGCAGTCATATTGGCAAACAATCGAACGGCAAGGGATATTGGCCGTGCCAACATACTGATGATTTCAATTGGGATCATAATCGGGATCAACACTTTTGGGATTCCAGGTGGAACCAGGATCCCAAAAAAATGCATACCATGTTTTGAAAACCCAATTATCAGAGTCATAATAAAAATTCCAGTAGCAAACACACCGGTCACAACCAACTGACTCGTAATCGTATAAGAACCTGGCAACAAACCTATCAAGTTGCAGGCAAGAATAAATAAAAATAGACTAGCTATAAAAGGAACGTACTTCCTACCCTCTTCTTCACCGATGAATTCGTAAACCAAATTACGTATAAACTCGACGGCTATTTCGAGGACACTTTGCAACCTACCGGGGATAAGAGACAACCCGCGTTTGGTTGGCAGCAAAAACATGCTACCAATAATAGCCAAACCCACCCACATGGCAACGACTGCATTGTTAATAGAGAGGTCTAATCCACCGATGTGGATTGGTACGACAGTGTGGACTTCAAAGTGGTGTAAAGGACTTTCCATAATTTACTGATAATTCCTAATCGTTGTTTTTGTCTTCGTCTTCAATAGTCAAGGTCATCGCAACGCGATAAACCGCTAAACAACCCGCTGCAGAGCCAAGCACAACACCTACCACCAGGCCCCAAGGCTTTGTGCCGAAAAAACTATCCAGCGCATACCCTAGTAAACCGCCGATGATCGTTGCTACCGTCAGTTCAGTTCCCAATCTGAACGCAATCTGCATACCTTGACGGAAGCCGCTGTTTTCACTCATTTATTTGTTACTTGGGGGGGTTACCCAGAAAACCGGGCCTATCATACCTCAACGTTTCGATGTTGTCCAAAAAAAATAATTTCGGATAATTTCCAGCCGTAAATCACTGAAACATTCCCTAATACCGCCGCCCTTCAGCGAGCATAAAGCCTGAAAAGTCAAAGTCTTTGGGAGTTAGAACAATTATCCCTTAATAATATGAGTTCTTTTTATGGGATCGGCCACATCTACCCGGCCGGTTTTAATAGAATTAAAAATATGATTAAACACTTTTCCCGGGGTTATCTTTTTACCTTTTTTGCTTTCCAAAAAGTAAGAGTGCCCCTTCAATCGATCGTATTTAGTATTCACGTCGTCACAATCGATTGAGTAAACATTCCGCGGTACGAGCTCAAGGTTTTCCGGGCCTGAATGCCCCAGACGTCTTGAAGCCACTTTATTTTTGAGGTTGGATACTTTACTGGCTCTCAACGCGATGTCATCGCTGGCGTAATACACTGAAACATTTCTTGAAGCCTGACAAATAAACTTGCCCGACTCCTCCCGCTCTAAAGATTCATTAATAATATCCGCAGCAACCATAAATGTATTTCTGAAAATCAGTGGAACTTTCCAGTTCCGATCGTATTTAGCCCAATTGGAAAGTGTCTCCCGTAAAACCCTGTTCCCCATCGAATGGGCCAACACATTTATTCTTTTCATACAAGGAGGATCTTCTGGGTTTTGGTCTCTCCACGACATAAATTTTTCCAGCACACGCGCAAATGCGAAAGAACTGGCATCCGCTGCCTTTTGATCATCCCAATAATCCTTAATCACACCAAGGTCATTGTCACAAGGCCATATAAGAGGAATAACTTTTACAAAACTCTTGCCAAACATTTTTTGCAGAGTTTCTGCTCTTGGAAAAATATCATCTTCCGGGAGATTTGAAAAACCATGTATGTAAAACAGCAACTGCTCGGGCTTACACTCCCTCAACTCATCCAGAAAGGCTTTACTTCCAATCTCCTGATAATCCTCTTTTCCAGATCTTACGCAAAAATAAACCGAATGCCCTGCCTGACTGTCATCAAGGTCAAAACTGATATTTCGAGTTTTCTTTATTTTTGCTTTAGGGGGCTCATTAATTGAGCGGTTGGTTATGAAAAGCATTATTTGCTTTCTCCACACTCGTTCCAATCAACCAAATTGAAGTACATTTTGGCGTTTTAATTTTCTAACCAGACCTCTCATCTTCAACCAGAATAAGGCCCGCTTTTAATAGAAATGCGTATTTCAGAGCTAAAAGCTAATTTAGTAAGGAAGGGTTCCAAATTTTTCTTCGTATTTATCAAGTGGCAACATATCAATTGCATCCCAGGGGCAACCCTCTAAGAAGGTGTCCATGGGCCCTTTACTAATACATTTTTTACAACCAA
>JABJCF010000268.1 GCA_018665625.1 Nitrospina sp.
TAAAGGCAGGGCCACGATAGCGCTGTCTTCAGACGTGATATGCAAATGCTCTAAAAACCCGGTGCAATTTTCATCAAATTGGTCCTCGTTTAACATCACGCCTTTGGGTTTGGCGGTAGTGCCTGAGGTGTAAAGAATCACATCCGGTATTCCTGGTTCCCGTGCGTGTTTTTTTTGAGAGTTCTCTTTATTGCCAGACTTTAAAAAATCTTCGAAACGCAAGGTTCCTTCGCCAACCTGATCGGTGTCAGCAGGGCCAATAAGAATTTTATTTGAAAAAAACTTAAAGAACGGGCTGACCTCCGGTTTCACAAAAGCAGAATCGACTATCAGGGTATCGATACCCGCGTCCTGGGTAATGAAGGCCAGGTCTTCCGGTTTCAAAAGGAAATTGAAAGGAATGAGAGGAATCCCTTTTAATAAACAACCAAACATTGCAACAAGGTGTTCTTTTTGGTTCAAGCACAGCAGACCGACTTTACTTTTTGGATTGAGAGGTAATTCAGACAGAGCGGCAGCAAAAGATTCCACCTGTTCGCAAAGCTCCTCGTAAGTAACCGTGCAGTCCCCTTCAATGATTGCAGCGGAATCGGGATTTTTTTCCGCGTGAGATTTTATATATTTATAAAAGGCCATGTTTAAACTTTCTAATATTGATTAAAAAATTTAAGACATTATACCTCAGCTCTTTATTAAGGGGGAGAGATAGCATTAGTTTTTACGTCATCACAGGTTTTTTGTTTCACTCGCAATGAAAAAGGGATGGCTGTTTGCACAGCCATCCCTCAATAGACCAAATAACAAAATTAATAATTTTGTTATTTGGTGGTTTTCCAAACATCATTTAGGCGGCCAGTATTTAGACCACCCAACACATAAATATTATTATTAAATTCTACTACTCCTGCATTTTGGCGATCAGACCAGCCGGCATCTGCGGTTTCCTGAGTCCAGGTTATCCCATCAGAGGAAGACCAGACCTCATTGTGTTGTGGTTCTCCGCCTCCAACCACTAGAATTTTATCATTGAAGACTATAGCGTTGATAGTTTTAGGAAACCCCCCGTTTGCTGTTGCTTGGGTCCAGGTAGAGCCATCGGTGCTATACCAGACATCACTCCCAAAGTTACCGCCTACGACCCACATTTTATCATCATAAACTACGACATTAGGCTGGCCTGGGCTCCACCTGCTTCCGTTGACGGTTGTTTGGGTCCAGGTCACGCCATCGTCATCAGAGTACCAGACATCATTTGTCATAGTCCCGGCACTACAAATCAAACCACACCCTCCCATAATCCATAATTTCCCATCGTAGGAGACCATTGCGGCCCCATGGCGACCAGACCAGGGAGGGCTGCTTGTCTGAGTTGTCCAGGTAACTCCATCAGTGGACGCATGAATGTCGGCAAAGTAAATTCCAGACCCACCTGCACCACCCGCCAATCCAGAGCCGACAAACATTTTTCCATTATGAACGGTTGCAGCATTTTGAATGTAGCGTCCACCAAAACTCACATTACTGTTGACTTGAGTCCAGTTACTTCCATCCGTTGAAGACCAAACGTCATTTCCATAGGAATAAGTGCCAACAGAACCAGATATTACCCAAAGTTTATCATTGTAATTTAATAATCCCATCCCGTACCTTGCTGACCAGCCTGCTGCTGGAGATACTTGAGTCCAGGTGCTACCATCGGGAAGAGTGATTTCATTTAGAGAAATGAATACTTCCGAATCGCCTTGTGTATTGGTCAATTTCAATTTGTGATTGCCGGATAGCAGTGTTCCGGGCATGTCTATGACCACTTGTTGCAATTGTGGCGTGGTGTTGGGTATGTCACCGGTTGCCAGTACCGTGCGGGCTTGACCTCCTAAAGTGATGGTGGGGTCGGTGGGATTTATTTTCAAGGCTGTTCCATTTAAGTCTATTGCAGGTACAGGTCCCGTACCCGGATCGTATTGAAACTCACGAGTGAAAGTGATCTCAACACCATCAGCATCGTCCTTCGCACTTTCGCCAATAGGGCCTTGTGGGCCGGCGGCACCTGTTGCACCATCCACGCCATTGGTGCCGTTTGTACCCGCTACCCCTTGAATACCTTGCGGTCCTGTTGCGCCATCAGCACCGTCGGCTCCGGCGATCCCTTGAATTCCTTGATCGCCTTGCGGTCCTGTTGCGCCATCAGCGCCGTCGACTCCGTTTGTTCCATTGATGCCATCAACGCCATTCGTCCCATTGGTCCCGGCGATCCCCTGAATGCCCTGATCGCCTTGGGGGCCCTGCGGTCCCGTTGCACCATCAGCACCGTCGACTCCGTTTATTCCGTTGGTGCCATCAACGCCATTCGCTCCCGCAACGCCCTGAATACCTTGATCGCCTTGTGGGCCTTGCGGTCCTGTCAGTCCTTGAATCCCCTGTGGGCCGGTTGCACCGGTGGCTCCGGTTGCACCTGTCGCACCATTCGTTCCGGCGATACCTTGTATGCCTTGTGGACCGACGGGTCCTTGCGGGCCCTCGTTACCAATCAACGCGACTTCCAGTTCTATGGGATGACTGGTGCCACGGTTTTCTTTGCTGGCGAACCTCACGTTGACCCCATCGGGTATGAGAGCAATACCAAAATTTGTGGTGGGAGTATCGATCCAGTTTTTCAACTGTGTTGTGATATCAAGAGTAATAAATTTTTCTTCATCGGCGGAAGCAAAAGCTACATCGGCTGCGAAGGGAGTCGCATCGAAAGCAGGACTGCTGTTAAAACTTAAAGTCGATTCATCCCAGGTACTGGTTACCAGATGCAGGTCCACGTTTCCCGGTGAAGAAACATCCCGGACAAATAATCGCAGGGTGGCTTTGTCTACATCGGCACTGGTAATACCTGTTGGTAATGTTGTGAGGTCAAACTGTGCGAAACCCTGTCGGGTTCCATTGGTGTCACGGACAATGATATCCATACCCGAGCCATTGATGCGGTTGGCTTGGTTTGAAATATTGAAGGTGTCTCCGGTGACATGCAGGGTATGGGCTTGTATTGGTGCAACCCATATAAACAAGAATAGAATAAGTAATAAAGTTGTCTTCCACCTTTTCCTGGCATCGAGCGCTTTCATGGCAATCCCTCCTAAAAGTAATAAAAGTTTAGACTAGGGATACTTTTGTCATACCATAAAAATCTAGACAAGCCATAAATTTGGATTTTCTATATCAGCAAATACAATAGGGGATTTATCAGCGGGTTTGGGAAGAAGAAAAAATATTAAAAGGCGACCAAAACAACCCCCCTCCCAAGCTCCCCCCAAGGGAAATTTTTCACTGTATTCAGAATGACAAATTTGAGAACTTCTCGAAACATCATCCTGAGTTTACCGAAGAATCTCGGGGTATCTCCTTCTCAGGGGGAAATTTTAAAAGGCCATTTCTAGAAGCTTGAGGGAATGGTTTCGCTTTACTGGTTTTGACCTATTACCTCCGGGCGTTGCCCGGACCACTGGCAGTAGAATCCGTTGGGAAGGTTGAGTCCGGTGGAGGTATCGGGAATGAACATTTCTCCGGTTTCGAATTGACCCTTATGAGTGGCAGGCAGATAGGTCTTCAGCATATTTTCAAGCGTAAGCGATGAAAATCCCGGCGAGTGCGTGGTGAAAAGCAGGAAAGCCGGGGAATCGCTGAGGATATTCTGACAGGCTTCCATAAATTCGGAGAGTTTATCCTCAATCTGCCAAACCTCCCCTTTGGGACCGCGCCCGAAAGAGGGCGGATCCATGATGATCGCGTCATATTTATTGCCGCGACGGTGTTCTCTTTGCATGTATTTCATAGCATCTTCGACGATCCAGCGAACCGGTTTGTCTCCCAGGCCAGATAGTTCCAGGTTTTCTCGGGCCCAGTTGACGGAGCCTTTGGAGGCATCTAAATGGGTGACCTGAGCACCGGCAGATGCTGCCGCAAGGGTGCTTGCACCGGTGTACCCAAAAACGTTAAGTACTTTGATTTCCTTGCCGTTAAGCAGTTTAAGCTGGTCTATTATCCAAAGCCAATTGGGGGCTTGTTCGGGGAAAAGCCCGATATGGCCGAATCCGGTCGGTTGCACTTTGAAAACCAGATGGCGAAACTTGATTTGCCATCCATTTTCAGGCAATGGGGAAGGTAATTTCCATTCGCCGCCGGTATCTTTGCCTTTGAAGTATTTATATTCCCCTTCGGCTTTTTTCCATTCGGACGCTGGAAGGGATTTTGGCCAAAGGGCCTGCGGTGCGGGACGACAAAACCGATGCGGACCGAACTGTTCGAGTTTTTGAAAAGAGCCTGTGTCCAGCAATTGATATTCAAAATCGTCGGAAGGATAGGAAGAATTCATGTCTGCGTTTAAAAACCTTCTATTGCTATAATATTAAAAAGAAACCCATTTAAAAGTAAATGATGGTGGAGAATTATATCAGAAAATTCAAATACACATTGGCCTTGCTTCTGCTTGTTTTAGTTTCTTCTTCCTGTGTATCAAAAGAAGAAGAAACTACAAAAGTAGAGAAAAAGAAATTCTCGCTTCCAGTGCAGATCGGCAAAGTGGTCTACATGGATATTGCAGACGAGGTGCGCTCGGTCGGTAATATTCAAGCGGAGCAAAGGGTTACAATCACCTCGGAAATCCGTGGCAAGGTAGCTCGGATTGCTGTGGAAGAGGGTATGAATATTAAGGCGGGTGACTTGGTTGCACAAATTGATCCTAGAGAATATGAATTAACTTTGGAAAGATTGCGTGCCGACCTTTCCGCCTCACAAAAAGAATACAAGAAAGCGCAGGGAGGCCTGCGTCAGGAAGACAAGGATCGGCTGGATGCCCAAACCCGTGCAGCCCAAAGTTCTTTAGATCTTGCAAAAATTGAGATGGAGAGAACAGAAAAATTAGTCGAACAAAAAGTTTTAGCGCAATCTGCTCTTGATTCTGCACAAGATAAGTTACGCCAGGCGAAGGAATCTTTAATAGCCAGCCAGGCTGAAAAATCCGCGAGTATGAAGTCTCGCACGGAAGACATTGAAAAACTGGAATCGGAAATGCACTCCATCCGCAAGCAGGTTGCGGTTGCAGAATTAAATCTTTCTAAGGTAAATATCGTGGCCCCGTTTGAAGGTGTCATTATTGCCAAGGAAATTGAGCGGGGTGCTATTGCCGATCCGGGAACTGCAATTGTGCGGATGATTGGTTCGTCGCGGTTGAAAGCGGTTCTTGAGGTGCCGCAGAGTTATCGTAATAAATTAAAAAAAATAAACGCTGCAAAATTTTTCGCAAAAGAGTTGGGTCTCAAATTCAAGTATAAGAATAATCTGGCTCGGTTGGTGCGAGTGATTCCCGATGCGAATATTTACTCAGGAAATATTAAAGTGCAAATTGATCTGCCAGATCCCAACCCTGCAATGTTTCCTGGCTTGACTCTTGAAAGCACACTGAGTTTTGGTGTCCGCAAAAATGTCCTTCACGTTCCTGCTGTTTCTTTAGTGATCTCTGAGCAGGGAACCGTTGTTTATATTGTCAAAGATAAGAAAGCACATTTGGTCCCTGTGAAAGCTTTCAAAGAACATGATGATTTCGTCGAAATCAAGGACTTCACCCGTCAGTTGAACTCAGATGCTGATTTGATTCTAAGAGGATCGGGGGCTGTGTTCCCGGGAGTAAATGTATTTATCACTAATCCGGAACCGAAAGCAGAAACTCCTTTTAGCTCTGCGGAAAAAAAAGGCAAGTCTTCCAAAACTCCTGAAGAAAATCCAGAAACCTGATGAAACTCATAGACCAGTCTATCCGTAACTATCACACGGTTACGGTCATAATTGTTATGGCATTGGTGGTGGGTGCCTTGTGCTTTCAAACTCTGCCTCGACAATTGACTCCCACGGTAGACAAACCGGAAATCGAAGTTAAGACCGAATATCTCGGGTTGTCTCCCAATGAAGTGGAGCGCAATATCACCCGGCGACTTGAAGATCAGCTTGAATCCGTAGAAGGGATGAAGAAGATGACTTCTACCAGCCAACATGGATTGAGCACGATCAATTTAGAGTTCGATTGGGGCATTGATAAGGATCTTGCCGTACTGGATGTGAATAACAAGTTGCAGCAGGTAAAAGATCTTCCCATTAATGCAGATAAGCCTACCTTGCGTTCGATATCGAGTGATAATTCCAGCCCTATCATGTGGATTGTATTTGATAAGCCTGACGAGAAGATGCCAAACCTCGACCAAAATTACATGTACAAGGTTGGCGAAGATATCATTGTTCCTTCTCTAAGGCGGGTGAAGGGAATTGCCGATGTCTGGCATTTCGGAGGTGAAGATCGGGAAATGCGGGTCGAGTTCGATCCATATAGCATGGCGCGTTTACATCTGACTTACAAGGAAGTGATCGATCGCCTGTCGGAAGAAAATCAAAACACACGTGCTGGATTTCATGATGAAGACAATCGGGCTTATACCGTCCGCGGACTCGGTGAATTTCTGAGCTCAAACGATATTCTCGATACCGTGGTGAAACGTGATGGGAACAAGACCATTAGAGTGCGTGATTTTGCGACTGTAATAGATGGTTATCAGCGAACAGATTCTTTGGTCCGTATCAGTGGAAATTTGTCGAATGCCTTTGGGGTCATTCGCAAAGCGGGTGCAAATGTTGTGGAGACTTGTAACCTGGCGGCTCAACGTGTCGATGAATTAAATAAGGAGCTATTGAATCGTGGTATTCCTCTTAAATTAAAAATTGTTTACAAGGATGTGGATTATATCGATGAAGCCATGCGCCTGGTGAAATCGAATTTAGGGTTGGGTGCTATCCTTGCCGTTGCGGTATTGCTGGTTTTTCTGGGGTCTGCACGATCTTTGCTGATCGTGGCGATCAGTATTCCGGTTAGTTTGATATCGGTTTTCATTGTTTTGAAAATATTTGACCGCAGCATCAATATTATTTCTTTGGCAGGCATGGCTTTTGCCGTGGGCATGGTGGTCGATAACTCGATTGTGGTGTTGGAAAATATTTACCGCCATTTGACTATGAGAAAGGGGGCTTTCAAGGCCGCCTACGATGGCGCGTCAGAAGTGTGGGGAGCCGTCCTGGCCTCCACCTTGACTACATTGGCTGTGTTTATTCCCATTGTTTTTATCGAAGAAGAAGCCGGACAAATGTTTCGTGATATCGCTATCACTATCAGCGGCTGTATCGCTCTCTCATTATTGGTTTCGATAACCGTTATACCCATGTTGGCAACTTTATTGATTCGGCTTAAACCGGGTGAAGAATATCGACCCGGATTTTTTCACCGAACCTTATTTCGACCTGTGGTGATGGTGGGTAGGGGCATTGGTAATGCTTATTCAGGATTAATGGAGCGCATTCTGCGTCATTCTCCACTCAGTATTCTGTTTCGCATTGGAATTCTCGCAGGCGTGTGCTGGATGCTGTGGTACAGCGGTCAGACGTTGCCAAAAAAAGATTATCTACCGTATGGAAACACCAACATGGTGTTCATGTTGATCGAGCCTGTGGCGGGCACACCGGCAGAAACAAATATGAAGTATCTGGCTGAATTTGAAAAGCAGGTTGTGGCTATGGAAGATGTGAATCGAAATTTTCTGGTCTTTTCAAATCGCTTTAACGGAGGAGGGGCCATTATTGAAAAGGAATTAGCGCAGGGGCAACGCGGTGAAGTGAAAATGGCTGTGAAAGCCAATGAAATGGGCCAACAGATTTTTGCTATTCCCGGATACCGTTTTGCCTTTGCTGTGCAACGTCCTATTTTCCGTTCCGCAGATAAAACATTTGAGGTGGAAATCACCGGACCCGATATTCTTAAGCTAAAAGATATTGCATTAGGTTTGATCGGAAAAATTTCAGGAACTGATGGAGTTCATTCGGTGCGACCTGAATTTAAATTTGGAAATCCCGAACTTCGTTTTATACCGAGAAGAGAAGATGCTGCGCGTCTCGATATGGGCATGCAGGAAATTGGCGATATTATCGAATCTCTCAACGCAGGAAAATACTTGGGTGAATTTAACGACCGAGGTGAACCGATAGATTTTGTTCTGGTACAAAAAAAGGATAATCGAAAACTGGCATTGGAAGATTATCGCTCCCTTCCTGTTTGGACAGACGAAGGTTTGATGACGCATCTTGGGCATTTAGCAGATATTAAGATAGACGCTGGACCCGCAAGAATCGATCACATCGGAACTGAACGGGCGATCAAACTTCGTGTTCAGGTTCGAAAAGATATGCCTATGCAAACGGTGATTGATCGGGTGAATGAACAAGTGTTGACTCCCACGCGTCTTACTTTAAATGAAGAGTTCGGATTGCGTATCGGAGGTTCTGCCGATGAACTGGCATCCACAGAAAAATCATTGAGGAACAGTTTTGCCTATGCATTAGGTTTTATTTATCTTCTACTTGTTGCTTTATTTTCATCTTTTCTCAGACCCTTCATCGTCATGCTCACTGTGGTGCTGGCGGTTTCCGGTTCTTTCCTGGGAATCACTTGGAACAACTGGTACCAACGTGGAAACATAAAAAGTATTCTAGATGAATGGAATGTTCCTAGCGCGCAGACGATGGCAGACGGTTGGAACTGGATTACATTTGATATCCTGACGCAGTTAGGGGTGGTTA
>JABJCF010000269.1 GCA_018665625.1 Nitrospina sp.
AATACATTTTTTACAACCAATGCATAAAAGAGGATCTACATTTACTCGATTGAATGCTGGAGCATCCGGGTTTTCTTCCTCGAACATGCATAGATCTACCGGGCATTCAGTAATGCATATGGGCGACCCGCCACAACCCGTGCAAGCATCATTGATAACAGCAAGTATCTTTGGTTTTCTTTTACGCTGAACGTTTCTTTTGGCCTTTTCTTTTGTCGCCATGAAATGCTTCCTAAATATTAATTATTGAACACCGCCAATTCTAACAAAATTGGCGCTAATTATAACCTTATTCCAAAAGGATTTTCAATTATTGAAACGAACTCCGTTACGATTTAATTAGAAATTTCCCAGCACCTTTTGACCACTCTCCCCTTGGAGCGAAATAAGGTGGCTCTGGCTTGTTTTACAAGTAGGCCTGTATTAAGATAGAAGCAAGTTGCGATAAGTGCAATCCATTTAATGGGTTGCGGGCTTCTCCATTCCCTTCCCAGGCTTGACTTGAGAAATTTCCAACTTCTTTACTCTCTTGAATTTTAGTTTTTTATCAAAAATTCAAGGAAATACTACTGAATATCATGGCTTTCGATAAAATTTTTGGGCAAGAAAAACCCAAGCAAATCATAAAAAATGCACTCCAAAACAGCAGCGTTGCGCACGCCTACTTGTTTTATGGTCAAGAAAGCATTGGCAAAAGGAAAATAGCAATTGAATTGGCAAAAGCCCTTAACTGCACTTCCACTATTGAAGGAGATGCTTGTGACAAGTGCTCTTCTTGCCGAAAAATTACAAATAGAACTCACCCCGATTTCTTTTTTATAGAACCGGTCAAAAGCACTCCCACCGCACGCGAAGCGGCGATCAAAATTGAAGCGATTCGCGAATTACAAAGAAAGCTTTCTTTTCATCCTTATGAAGGAAAAGTAAAAGTCGCGGTGATTGATGATGCTGACCTCATGAATATACAAGCAGCCAACTCATTTTTAAAGACATTGGAGGAACCCCCCTCAGCGACCGTAATGATCTTGATTTCTTCACATCCGTTTAAATTATTACCTACATTAATATCACGTTGCCAAACGATTCAGTTTCAGGCTCTTTCTCATGAAAATATAAAAAAGATACTAGAAGAAACTAGGGTTGAGGAAGGAATAGAAGAAAACACCCTGGACTTCCGCACTCTTCGATCACGCGGCAGTGTTAGCAAAGCCATGACAGACGACATGGAAGATGTTGCAAACATTCGCAAAGAAATAGTGGATCTTTTAGAAACAATATCTTTTGACCGAATGGATATAGTATTCTCGCATGCTAAATCCTGGGCAAAGCAGAACGATCAATGGGAAATGATCTTTAATGAACTTATGGAATTAGTACGCGACCTTGCGTTCTTTAGAACAGGATGCACTGAATCTCAAATTTACAATCGTGATATAGCAACCCGATTAAAACCATTAGCGTCAAAAAGAAGTTTAAAATCCTGGATTGAAATGTTTAACGCTGTGCATGCCACTAAAATGGCTTTGTCTGGAAACGCGAACGCACAGCTTTTCTTTGAAAACATGCTTATAGATTTTTGTGAAGCCGCGTAAATGATATGAACACAACAGCCGAAAAAAATAAAGATCTCGAAACTAGCACCACCCCGCCAAAGTTTCTAATTGGCATACGTATTCACAACCAAATTAAATCGCAACTCTACGACCCCAAAGGTTTGAATCTGAGAGTGGGGATGTCGGTTATGGTGAATACCAATCAGGGACTCAAGATGGGACTGGTCGCATCCAATAAAATAATAAACTTTCACAAAAACAAAAAAGAAAGCTTTTACAAAGTCCTTCGAGTTGCAAACGAAAATGATTACCAGGCTGAAGACAGACGGCAAAAAACCGAACATAAAGCCAAGGCCATATGTGCAGGGAAAATAGCTGAACTAAAACTTCCTATGAATTTAAGCCGAGTGGTTCACCAACCCCACATGAATAAAACCATTTTCTTTTTTACCGCAGAAGGAAGGGTTGATTTTCGCCAACTCATTCGAGATCTCGCATCCAGCCTTCGACACCGAATAGAAATGAAACAGGTCGGAGTAAGAGATGAGGCAAAGGTTGTGGGGGGCTTTGGAATTTGCGGCGAAACATTATGCTGTTCTTCCTGGCTTCCAGAATTTACTCCTGTCACAATAAAAATGGCAAAAACTCAAGGCTTGGCTTTAAATCCAAGCAAAATATCCGGGGTATGCGGCAGATTGATGTGCTGCCTCCAATACGAACATGACAATTACAAAGAAATGGCCAAAGGTTTGCCAAGAGCCAATAGCCATGTTGAAACCCCTGACGGGCCCGGCAAAGTTTTAAAAAATGAAATTCTCGAGCAAAAAGTCATTGTTCGACTCGATGACGAAAGCATTGTGACCTACCATAAAGACGAACTGAAAATTAAACCGCCTCAAACTTCTAAATCCTGAAAATCTAAACATGACCGAAAAAAAATTTTATATCACCACCCCTATTTATTATGTAAACGATGTCCCTCATATTGGACACGCTTATACAACCATTGCCGCCGATGTTGCTGCTCGTTTCAAAAGACTTGAAGGGTATCAAGTATTCTTCCTTACGGGAACCGATGAACACGGACAAAAAGTCCAAGAAGCCGCGCAAAAGCTTAATGTAACTCCACAGCAACATGTCGATAAACTCCACCAACGTTTTAAAGAGTTGTGGGTGAAGTTCGATATTTCTAACAGCGACTTTATCCGCACCACTGAAGAGCGTCATAAAAGTCTGGTATGCGATATTCTGCAAGCCCTTTTCGATAAAGATGAAATTTATCGCGACAGCTATGAAGGCTGGTACTGCACACCTTGCGAGAGATTTTGGACTGAAAAAGATTTACAAGAAGGCAATTGCCCCGAGTGCCGGCGCAAAGTAGAAAAAATAAAAGAACATAATTATTTTTTTAGAATGGGGAAATATCAGGAGTGGCTCCTTGAAAAAATAAAAAGCGATCCGCATTTCATCCTCCCCATATCAAGAAGGAATGAGGTTTTGGGCTTCCTCGAAAATCCCCTGGAAGACCTCTGCATCTCCAGACCAAAATCTCGGCTCCCCTGGGGGATTCCATTACCGTTTGACGAAGACTACGTCACTTATGTGTGGTTCGATGCGTTGATCAACTATATTTCAATCCACGGTTCCATTGATGAGATACGAGCCAGTGGTTACTGGCCCGCAGACCATAATATGGTCGGAAAAGACATTCTCACCACGCACGCAGTTTACTGGTCAACAATGTTGAAGGCTATTGGACTGGAACCCCCTAAAAATATTTTTGCTCACGGATGGTGGACGGTGAACGGACAAAAAATGTCCAAATCTCTTCACAATGTTGTAGAGCCTAACCAACTTGCAGATAAATTCGGTGTCGATGTTGTTCGCTATTTCCTACTCAGAGAAGTTCCCTTCGGTTCCGATGGCGATTTTTCGCACAAGGCTTTGATTGGCAGGCTCAACAGTGATCTTGCAAATAATCTGGGGAACCTGCTCAATCGCACTGTGAATATGATGAAAAAATATTTCGACGGAACCCTACCTGAGCCGGCAACAACAGGCGAGGAAGACACCGCATTGCAAAACACAGCGCGTGAAGTGATCGACGAAGTTCGCAAACTTTATGACGAACTCGCTTTCAATAAAATCCTTCAGAAAATCTGGGAATTGGTAGACACCACTAATCAATACATAGATAAAACCGGGCCGTGGAATCTTGCTAAAACAGACGAAGGCAAAGAACGCTTGAAAACTGTAATGTATAACGCCGCAGAATCCTTACGCGTTTTAGGCGTCCTCCTCTTTCCTTTCATGCCAAAAAGTTGCGAAGCGTTGATGCTGCAACTGGGAGTGGAAAAAACCATTGAAGACCAGGGAATGGATTCGCTCAATAACTGGGGAGGCCTGCCCTCAGGCACAAAAACACAAAAAGCCAAGCAACTATTCCCAAGAATAGAGGATAAACAAGCAGTGAAAATTCTTTCAGAGCTTGAGGCGCAGAAAGAGGACAAGAAAGAGGATCCCAACCAGATCACCATAGAAGACTTCATGAAAGTCGATCTGCGAACCGGTAAAATCCTGGAAGCGGAAAAAGTAAAAAAATCCAAAAAATTAATCCAGCTCAAAGTAGATATTGGTACAGAAACCCGACAGATTCTGGCCGGTATCGCGGAAAGTTATGAGCCGGAAAACTTGATCGGGCGCACCGTGATAATTGTCGCTAACCTCAAACCGGCAAAACTGATGGGAATAGAATCGCAAGGAATGGTGCTTGCAGCTAACAACGATGGCACCATCCTGCTGGCGGGTTTCGATGACGAACCTGGGCAAGGAATACAAGTACGATGATCATTGACACTCACGCCCATATCGATGTTGCCGATTACGAAGAAGATCGCGAAGAAGTAATCGACCGTGCACGTGAAGCCGGTGTCCAATATATGTTGAATATTGGTTGCGATATTGAAAGCAGCTACCGATCCATGGAGCTCGCCGAACAATACGATTTTATTTACGCCACCGCAGGCATCCATCCGCATGATGTGAAATCCATCGACAATGACACCTATGCCCATCTGCGACAATTACTGAGTCACCCTAAAGTAGTGGCTCTAGGGGAAATTGGACTCGACTATTTTAAAAACTATTCTCCTCAAGATTTGCAACGAACGCATTTCCGCAATCAGGTTCAACTTGCGCGTGATATGGGGAAACCCATCATCATTCATAGCCGGGACGCTAAAGAGGATATCATTTCCATTCTCGCCGAATTTTATCCCAAAAACCCAACCGCACACTCAGGCATCTTCCATTGTTTTTCGGGCGATCAGGAATTGGCCGATGCCGCATTGGAAATGGGATTCTATATATCCTTTTCCGGCTCGGTTACATTTAAAAAAGCAGAGGAACTCCGCGAAGTAGCAAAAAATGTTCCTGCAGACCGATTATTTGCTGAAACAGACTGCCCCTACCTCACCCCTGCCCCGCATCGCGGCAAGCGTAACGAACCGGCCTACGTTAATTATACTGCGGAAAAACTAGCAGAAATTCGCGGCCTGAAAATAGAAGATGTTGAGCGCACCATGGCTCTGAACTTTTTTGAATTGTTTGGAATTGGCGAACAAGCTAAAACAGGTACCGTCTCTTATAAAATTCGCAACTCCCTTTATCTCAACTTGACACAACGTTGCACCGCTGATTGTGTGTTCTGCACCCGCCTCACCAAACCCATCGTTCAAGGCTATAACCTGAAACTGAACCGTGAACCCACTGCTAAAGAAGTCTGGGAATCGATTGACGATCCAAAGAAATACGACGAAGTTGTTTTTTGCGGATTTGGTGAACCAACTCTAAGACTGGAAGTCATCAAAGAAGTTGCAAAAAAAATTAAAGACGCTGGGGGACGCGTCAGACTCAATACCAACGGCCATGGAAACGTAATAAATAAACGCAATATCTTACCAGAGCTATCAGGTCTTATAGATGAAGTTTCCGTAAGCCTCAATGCCGACTCCTCTGAAGCTTATGATGAAATATGCCAACCCCTGCCCATGTTCCGAAATGGGATTTACGAAAAAATCAAAATTTTTATTGAAGAAGCCAAAAAACATATCCCCAATGTACAAGCCTCTATCGTTACCCACCAACGTGGCGTTGACGAAGAACAATGCGAAGAAATCGCAAACAAAGAATTCGGAGTAAAATACCGAGCACGACGGTACAACATCGTCGGCTAGCCAGCATGACGGGGTCTCTAAAAGCAATCACCTTCGCCTCCAACCGCCAGTTATCGTTCTTCCAGGAGCCTCAATCCTCGCTATAGAGAGGCCATGATGCCGCTACCCAAAGAACCTATACTGCTAAACATTTTTTTCTAAACTTTACCCCACAAAATTCCGCTACAATTCAGGACATCCTAATTTAAACCCATAGGGAATAAAAATGGGACCAAAATATGGAAGCAACTTCCTTTTAGCTTTTGACTACGAGCTACCACCTCTTTCAAAACCAATAAAAAAGATCCTTTTTATTGATTCGTCAAAAGCAGAACAGAGCCGATTAAGTTTAAAAAAAATTATTCAACTGTATCCAGATGCAGAGTTTTTTATATTAAAAAAAGAAGGCGTAGAATTCCCAAATTACGGAAAAAAAATTTTAGAGGAATTCACATACAAAGAAAACAAGTTGCCCAATGATTTTCACTTGTCAGAGAACGGGCAATATATAAAAAATGCAAACATAGATCTGGTATTTTTTTGCGCTAACCATGACATTCGACTCGATGCCCTGGATATCTCCATTTCACTTATTTATGACAACATTTTAAAGTTTGTGAATGAAATAAAGTTATACGACTGGACCTGCATTGTGGACAATGAATTCTGCGTTTATTATCCGCATCAAATAGAAACAGACAGATCCTCCAATTCATGGGAACTAAGAAGTGAAATTATTGAGTTACCCCACACCATGCTTACTGTTGATGAAAAGAAAACCCTTTTCGACTTAGCTGCAAACGGACCTTCGGCGGGTGAAATCGTAAATATTGGAATCTATCTGGGAGGCTCAAGCATTATTCTCGCAAAAGCTTCGAAATCAAAAAACAGGGAAAAGGTACACTCTTTTGATATTAGCATTCGAGAACCTTCACAAGAATGTCAAGGGCAGAGTAAATTCGTACCAGTGTGGCGGAGTAAAAGTGTACCACTCGGGTTAAAAAATATA
>JABJCF010000270.1 GCA_018665625.1 Nitrospina sp.
CTCTCTTCTAATTCGCCTCCGTATTCCACTTCATAACCAGGTTTGAATTTTATTTTTTCAATTTGTTTTATCACATCTCCCAAAATTTCTACGGATGTTCGCGTGCCATCTGGGTATGCTTTTACGGTGATAGTTCTCTTTCTTTTTTCTCTTTTGATTTTACTCGTTTCCCATTTTAATTTTCGGTCTGTAACTTGGTTTAAGGGAACCATTGCTCCTTGTGATGTAGGAACCTTTAAGTTCTCAAGTTTTCTTAGTGAGGTTCGTTCTGATTTTAATGCTCTTATTTTAACCGGGATGGCTTCATCTCCTTCGCGGTAACTTGTGACGTCTTGTCCGGAGAAAACACCTTGCAAAGCATCAGTTATGGTGTCAGTGCTGACTCCTACTCTTCTGGCATTTTCCTGATTGACTTCAAGAGCCACCATTGGGACCCGACGACCCCAATCATTTCTAATAAAACGAGTTCCTGGAGTTTGTTCTAGGATTTCCTGGATTTTATTCGTGTATTGATATAAATCATTAAACTCATTACCAAAAATCCGCACCTGAATGGGAGCTCCTACGGGCGGCCCCTCTTCAACGGGTTTGAGAATCATTTGAGCATCTTCAAAGTTTTGCTCAAAATAAGGGGCTAATTTATCTAGCATTATTTGACGTTGTTCATAAACGTTTGTAACGATCATGAATTGCGCATAATTGCTGGCTCTAGATTCAGGTATCATCGAATTGTGAAACATAGGCCCACCTTCACCTATATAATTTGCTAATGTGTTTATTTCATTTGGATAGGTCTTTAAAAGATGTTTTTCAAGTTTAAGAGCTTGATTTCGAGTTTCTAAAAAATCTGTTCCTTCAGGTAAATGCATGTCAATGGCAAATTGTCCACGTCCTGAAGGCGGAAAAAAGGTTTTATCAAGTTTCTCTGCAAAATGAGGGACTAAAACAAATAAAGATAAGATCAAAATGAGAGTTAAAAAACGAAAGCGCAAAGCAAGAGTCATCACCATTCTATAGCCGCGAATTACGATGGAATCAGATTTATCTTTCACAGGTTTTGGTTTCAAAAACCAAACACAAAGAAGGGGAACCAAAGTCATTGCCACAAAAAATGAGGCCAGTAAAACAGTTCCGATGATGGTAGGTAGAGAATTACAATAAACACCAACTCCTGATCGGGCCATTGCAATTGGAGAGAATGCTGCAACGGTGGTTCCCGTAGCAGCTAGAAGAGGAACCATTAACTCGTTTCCAGCCTTGAGAGCTGCTTTATTGGAAGGCATCCCCTGATTAATATAGTCCGTGGTCGATTCCGCCATTACGATTCCATTATCCACCAGCATTCCCAATGAAATAATTAATGCTGCCAATGAAATCTGGTGCAACGGCATTTCTATTGCGCGCATTACCAATATTGTGATCAAGTATGCCCCGGGAATAAGAAGGGATATAATAATTCCCTGTCTCCAACCTAAAAGTACTGCCATGAACAGAGCCACAGTTAGCACCGCCTGGGCAAGGTTATCTACAAAATCATTGATTTTTAAGCTGGTCCATTTTGGTTGAAAGTTAACTATATCAATGTCGATTCCGTGAAATAAATCTTCGTTAAAAATATTGATTATATTTTTGACATTATTTCCCAATTCGATAATTTGTCCTCCATCCTGCATTTCCACCACGACTCCAACGGCTTCGTTTCCCATGAAACGCATTTCGATTTTGGGAGGGTCTTCATATTTTCTTTTTATTTGAACCAGATCACGAAATAAAAAACTCCCGGAATTTCCTGGAAGGGTAATAAGAGTTTGTCCGATTTCTTCCACAGATTTATACTCACCACTTGTTTCCAGTCTGATTCTTTGAGGGCCTAATTTAATACGACCTCCTGGTTTCAAAACATTTTGTTTTTGAATGATATCCACCATGGTATTGGTGGATATTCCCAATTCGGCCAGCTTGCTAGTGGAGGCTTCAATAAAAATTCTTTCTTCCTTTTCGCCAATAATATCCACTCGAGAAACGTATTCTGCGTGTTCAATTCGTTTTTTTAATTGATCAGCAACATCGCTCAACTCTTTATTGGTGAAACCTTTGCCTGTAACAGCAAGAACGATTGATTTGGTTTTTCCAAAATCATTATTAAGCCAGGGTTCCTTTGCACCTTTTGGCAACTTGCCTTTTAAGTCATCTAATTTATCGCGAGCTTTATCCCAAATGGGTTTGTCTTCCCAATGTTTCGCGTCAATTTTCAGATATACGTAGGAGATACCCAGTTGAGAAGTAGAAGTAATTTTTTCAAATTCTGGAATTTCTCTAAGTTTCTTTTCAATTTTTTCAGTAACAAGTTCTTCAACTTTTAAAGGAGAGGCGCCAGGAAATTCAGTTATAACAACAGAGTTCCATTTGGGGAATTCAGGGTTCTCCTGTTTTCCTACTTTTTCAATTGATGCTGCTCCCATGAGAGCCATCAAAATAAAAAAGAAAAGTACAACCCCTCTATGTGAAATTGAATATTGAACCATCTGATTAATTTTTTTCCGGATTTAAGCGAATTGTCATTCCATCTTTCAGGCGATCGGTTCCTGCAATCACTACGCTGTCCCCATTCTTTAGACCTTTAACAACTGAAACCTCATCATTTGAGATTTTTCCAATTTCCACTTTTGTTTTTACCACTGTGGAGTTTTTACGGTTAACTAGCCAAACAAAACTTCCTCCTTCAGATGAATCTTTCAAGATAGAATGAATGGGAACCGTTGGGAATCTTTTCCCCGGCCCTTTTAGTTGTATCGAAACATTTGTAGACATCCCTGGTAAAAATTCTCCTTTGGAATTGGGAATTTTTACTACTACCGGATACGTTAAGGTGGAGAGGTTAGCGGAAACGCCAATTCTGTCTATCCATCCTTTAAATTTTTTTTCCGGAAATTTGGAAAATTCGACTCGTGCGGACTGCTTCTTTTTTACCCTTGATATCCAATCTTCAGGAACACTTATTTGAATCTCAATATGTTTCAAATCCACTAAAGTATAAATATCCTGTCCTTCTTTCATTTGTTCGAAATTTGAAACATGCTTTTGAGCGATTTCACCATCAAAAGGGGCTTTAAGTTCTGTGTAGCTTAGGTTGACCCGTGCTTGCTCTAGGTTGGAAGCAATCGATTCCACTTTAAAAGTTTGAGCCCGGACTTCCTCTTCTCTACCTCCATGCGTTGCGATAACGTATTCCTCTGTGGCAGATTTTCTATCTAGCAAAGCTTTATCCAGACTGTTTTTAGCTTGATCCAACCTGCCCTTTGAGGCCGCATCATTTACATAAAGCTGCTGGACCCTTTGATATTCCTGCCGGGATCTTTTTACCGTAGACTCCATACTTGCTATTTTGTTTTCAAGAATTCGAATATCTTCTGATCGAGCCCCTTTTTTAATTTGATCTAATTCCGCCTGTGCCGTGGTGAACTGACTTTCCAGATCTCTGACACTTAGACGAAAATCTCGATCATCTAAAGTGGCAACCACGTCTCCTTTTTTAACCTGATCGCCTACCTCCACGTTCATATTCGTTAAAACTCCTGGCACACGGAAGCTCAAGATAGAGGATTCGTCACTTTGCGCAATTCCACTGAATTCTTTTTTCTCAGATCCTCTGGGGTTGAATTGAATGACCTTTGTTTTAACCGGTCTAATCGTTTCTTTCTTTTTTGAAATAACTACTTCTTTTTCCTCACAACCGATTATTCCTAAAATAAAAATGGTGAGAAAGAGTATTGTTATTTTATAAAAGTTTGATGAGCTTTTCATTTTTTGAAATTTAATTTTAGTTTTTAGCATGTTTGGATAAACGCTCTTTAAAATAAAGTTCCACTTGATTGATAAAAATTCCAAGCTTTTCTTTATCATTGAATCCTTTTATCAGGTCAACCCGTCCGACGTTTCGAAACAAAGAGAATAGATCTCTATGAAACTGATACCTGTTTACTACGGCATTCGTTTGACTGGTAATCAAGCGGGTTTGACTGTCTAATAAATCAATAATGGGCAAGTCCCCTTCAAGATAGGCGACTTCAGCAAGATTTAAGTTTTCTTTCGAAGAAAGCACGTTTCTTAAGGAAAAATCTAAATTTCTTTGAGATCGGAAAACATCGAAAAGCCCCGATCTGGCTTGTTCTGAAACTGTGTTTTTTCTGCTTTGAATTTGGGAATCTATTTCCAATATCCGGATATTGGCTTTCTCTACTTCTTTAAAACGAGACCCTCCCAAAAAGAGAGGGAACTTTAAAACTACTTGGGCGTTCCAGCCTTCACCAAAACGATCTTCGAATGCTTGCCTATTTGTAAGGGATAAGGACTGGGTTTCATCTTGTACTTGGTTGAAATACCCAGCATCCAAAGATAAAGTCGGATAAAACTTTGATTGAAACCTTTCTTTATTTACCTTGGCCTGGGAAAAGGTGTCTATTAGTACTTTTAAATCAGGTGAATTGTTTTGTGCTTGTTCGTCAAAAAAATCCCTGAAAGTTTCCAGCTGATCTGCCGTGCTCAGGTATTTGTTAAAACGGGAAGATCGGGATTGATAGCCTTCGGTGGAAAAACTTTTTAAGACATATTTATGTTTAGTTTCCCGAGGAAGATTTAACAAGTTGTTTAAACGAGTTTGAGCTTGGAAGTGTGAATCCTTCGCGTTCATCAAGTCGATTCGCGAGTTTTCCAATTCTATGTTAAGGCGGAGCACATCACTTTTATCTGTTTCCCTCAGTTTAAATTTAAGATCAGCAAGGTTTTGGTTCTTCCTAATGATATTAAGATAGTCTCTGCGAATTTGTACAAGTTCTTCCGCTTGCAGAACATCCATGTATACTTGAGCAACCTGCCCAATGATGTCCTGGTTAATTCTTTCAAGAGTTTGTTGTTGTACCTTTTGAGCGGCCTCATTAGATTCAATGGTCTTATAAAGTTCCCGATCAAAAATTCTTTGCTGCAAAGACAAATCGAACCGAGTTTCTCCCCTTGCTCCATTTAGGGCATCTGCCTGGTCTTTGTTGATCCGGTTATATGAAAGACTAGATGAGATTTGTGGAAAAAACCCCCTTTCACTGATTTTTACTTCTAACAGAGCCTGGTCTTTAACCAGTGCCTGAGCTTTGATGTCGAAGTTTTGTTCTAACGCACGCTTTATTGAACTTTCAAAAGACAATTCGGGATATTGGCTTTTAGCTCCATAAAATTTTGCTTCGTCTATAAACTCCAGGGGAATTTTGTAACCAAGCTTCCGTGCTGTTTCCAGATTAAAAATCAGTTCCACGCTCTTATAATTTTTTACAGGAATTTCAGACGGATGTGTATTCCCGAGAATGTCAAATAATTTGATGGCCATATTTCTCCCCATACGTTCTTTTTTATAGTCATGAATGGAGGCCAAGGCGCCTTTTTTAATACCATTCATGCCATCAACGGTAAAAGCCATGACATTCTTGTCGCTCAAAAGTGTGAATAGGTCTGTCATTTGCGCATCGGAAAATCCTTTTAAGGCTTCTACCACCACAAGAGGATTGTCTAAATTTTCGATAGAATCCTTATAGTTTTCCGGGTTTATAATTTCAATGACTACTTCTACTTCTGGGTTTTCCACAAAAGATTTTATTAACTGTGGAACATTTGGAATTAATCCGCACATTACCTTTGGGCAAAATATTACAAAGCGATTTGTTTTAACCAATTTTGGAAATATCTTTAAGGTTTCTTCTACATAGGCGGGGTCAAACGATGTTGTCCAGTTGGGATTAAGCGGCTGAAAGGTTTTAGGAGACAACATGCCCAAGCCGGCGGGCAGTATATAATCCATAGCAACTACAGGTACCCGAAGAGGTTTTTTCTCAGAAAATAAATAACTGGAGACCATCCCGGAAGAAATAATGGCATCGAGATCTTCCCGTTGAGAAAGTTCATCGACATAAGCTTGGATTTTTTCAAAATCATATTGTCCATTTAAGTTTAATTGGTCTGGATACTCTATTTCAAACTGTCCGTCATTGACCCTTTCCAATTCTTTTTTGACCCGGTCAAGCAGGGGGGCGTTGTACCAATAAGAGCCATCCACAAGAATACCAATTCTCTTATGCTCATCAGCAAAAACGGAGTTTTCCCCCATTCCTGATAATAAAACTACAATGATCATTAGAATTTTAGAAAAAATGGTTTTCATGAATTGAGAATAATCGACTTTGTAAGATACAGTCTTATCGTCAAACCCTGTAAATAGTTAAGTTTTAAGGCTTAATTTGGTTTTTGGGGATTACTATGCCTTTTTGGGCTAATTTTGCGAGGTTCTTAGAAATAGTGGCGGTAATCTTGATCATTTTGGCGGTCTAGGAATAATGCAATGTTGAGGGCCTATATCCGCCTTGGGTAGATAGCCAGCAGTTCAAATTTCAACTGAAAAAGGGATGGGCTCGGTTCTCTTTACAAACTTTGTACATGCAGATGGTTGCTATCGCATTTTTAAGAGCAGGCCTCTATTTCGACGAATTCCCGAACGATTCCCTTACCCCAATAGCCGTAGAAAGCATTTCCTGGGGTATTGCACTGGGTGGTCATGTGGATGAATTGATTTTGCCCGTTTCCAGCTTTCAAAATACCCACATTAGAATAAGGAGGAATGGTTCCGCCGCAATTTGCGCATACGGTAGAGTAGTTTTCACACAATTTTTCCAGACAAGGCTGGCAGATCACGGGGTCGAAGACAAAAATTTCCTGCCCTTGATATTCCAGAAATGTAGGAACGGTTGTCACCGTTATTCCGCATTCCCGGCAAGACGGATTTTTTGTTGGGTTCATTATATGAAAAAGCGGATAAATTGAAGGATGGAAAATTGTACCGCAACGGATCTAATTGATACAGACTTTTTTCATACTTTCAAAATCATCGAGAACGGCACCAGCACCCTTGACGATGCTGAGGAGGGGGTCTTCAGGAATAAATACTTTTAGAGTGGTTCTTTCTTCAATCATTTTGTCGAGTCCGCGAATGAGCGCTCCTCCTCCGGTTAGATAAATACCGTTGGAGTGGATGTCTGCGGAAAGCTCAGGAGGAATTTTTTCCAAAGCCCGCATGATGGATGTCACAATTGTAGTTAATGGCTCTTTCAGTGCCTCGCGGATTTCATCATCACCGATGGAGATGGACATGGGAACTCCGGTTTTTACATTGAGTCCTTTTACCTCGGTGGTTAGATTGCCCGGTTGAGGAAAGGCGCTTCCAACTTTCATTTTGATGCGCTCACCTTCAAATACCCCGATATTGAGATGATGTTGCAGGCGCATATAACGGACGATGGATTCATCGATTTCATCTCCGGCAACGCGAACGGATTCACCATAAGCTATAGCGGATAGTGAGATGACGGCTACGTCAGTAGTGCCGCCTCCAATATCAATTACCATATTGCCTTCGGGTCGATGTACTGGAATGCCCACGCCGATAGCAGCAGCCATAGGTTCTTCTATAAGGTGAACTTCTCGGATCCCCGCCATGATAGAAGCATCAATGACGGCTTTTTTCTCTACCTGAGTAATGCAGGTAGGTACACCCACGACCATCCGGGGTTTGAAAAATCGGTATTTGTGCAATATTTTTTTTATGAAATGTTGAATCATCTTATTTGTAACGTCAAAGTCAGCGATTACGCCATCTTTCATTGGGCGAATCGTATTGACCCTGGCATGAGTTCTGCCAAACATTTTTTTCGCTTCCAATCCCACGGCTTCAACGGTGTGGTCGTCAACGTTAACCGCCACGACCGAAGGCTCATTGAGCACGATCCCTTTTTCAGTTATGTATACCAGGGTGTTGGCAGTGCCTAGATCCATTGCCAGGTCTGTGGAAAAAAATCCAAATATCGTATTGAACAGTTGTTTTATCATGCCATCTCTTTAATTTTTGGGGACAATCTGTTCCGGGAAACGTTTATCAGTGTGAATAAATCTTTTGCGTCATCAGGGTAAACTGCAAGTCCCCATTGTATGCTTGCTTGCATGGCTTTTCCATTGACGTGTAGTGGGTTGTATTCGAATAGTTGTTTGAGTTTGGTTTCCAGTTGTTTTACTTCTTTTTGGCTTTTGTTCATTAACATGAGTACAAAAGTATTTTCTGATAACCGGAAAACAAATTTCGGTGAAGGAATTATTTTTGCGAACAGGGCAATCATTTGTTTTAAGTAGGCATCACTTTGATCCACGCCATGGGTTTGATAAAGGTCGCTGAGGTTCGTGAGTTGCACTGACAAAAAATAAACCGGTTGGTTGGACTTAAAAAGTTCCTCTGATACAGCGAGTTGGTACTCGGTTAAAAATCGATAGTTAGGAACCCCGGTGACGGGATCAAGATTTTTATCATAGACCCATCGGTCTTTAGTGTCAGAGCAAAATAAAGCTGAAGCCGCTGCGGAAACTATAAGGGAAAGTTTATCCAGGTCTGCATGGCTCAGTCCTTCAGATTGTTCAGACCCGACCAATAGAACCCCGTATAAGGTTTCATTAAGAAGTATAGGTAAAGCCGCAGCAGATAACAGATCTTCAGGTCTTTCTTCTTCAGAAAACAAGATGGTTTTTCTTTCTGAATTAAAACGCAATAAAAGGGGAGATCGGTTTTTTGCACAAGACCCCACTAGCCCTTTGCCAAAATGCACAAGAGTTTCAGAGAGGTCATGGGTGAACCCTCTATGACCGATGATACGCCCTTCCTGCTGGTTCTCTTCAAACCAGATGACGGCAATGGATTTAAAGGAAATGATTGATGCGGGAATTTGGGTCAACCGATCTGCTACTGAAGAACGATTTGGAGATTCTGCTAAAAACCGGCAGTAGGAAGTCAGTTCCTGTAAATCGGGCAGTGAATCATCATTTAATGCTGGCGTATGCTTTTCCTGTTGTAAATGCCAGGCAATCTGTTCTGCGAAGTTTGATAGTATTTTTTGTAGCTTAATTGATATTTGGTAGCTTTCTTTTGTGTCGATTACAAGCACTCCGAGTAGTTCTTCGGAAAAAACAGGAACAGCTAGAAACCCTTTTAGTTCTTCTGGTTTTTTATAAATTCCCCCAATATCTGAATCAAGATTTTCTAGCAGTTGCGATTTACGTGTTTCGGCGGCAAGGCCGATAGGTCCTTCACCAATTTTAATGGCGACAGTCCTATCCAGATGACGGCTGAGAGTGAAATGCTCTCGCATTACAAGCTTGTCACCTTTCAAGCCGAACAAGGCCGCAGTGTGGGCGTCAGCAACGTTTCCTATTAAGTCAATTAGATGTGAAAGTAGATTTGATGAAGTCATATTCGCTGAAAAATCATTTGCCTCTTTTTCGTAACATATCTTTGTAGCTTTTTACTTCATCCTGAGTGACAGCCATGGCGGCTACTTCAAACTCGGGAATAGTGCCCGGTTTAGTTTCTGTAACTCTCACTGCCTGACAATCGATTATTTTTTTCTCCCCAGTAGAAGGAACGCGGAAAGAAACTTTCAAAAGGTCTCCATCTATAACTGTGCCTTTTATGAAAAATACCAGGCCATTGACTGACATTTCCTGGATAGAAATTTTATGCAGTTTGTAAAAAAATTCCTTTTCTCTTTCAATTTCTACGTTTCCGACAATTTTTACTTTTGCTCTTTGTCCTTGACGCTTACCGAGGTCCTTATCGAATTTAACTTTTATTAGCTGATCGAGATCTCTTCGAATCTTAAGTAATTCATCGGTGGAAAGGTCCTCCAGAGAGGCCATGATTTTTTCTGTCATGGTAGGGAAAGCTAGGATTGTTCGGGTACAAGAAATTAAAAAAACTTGCAGATAAAGGTGAAAAAAATATTTCCTTCCTTCTCAAGGCATCTTATAGTGTAAGTCCCAAACTGTCAATCGTTTACCTCTTGATTGGGGATAATTAAAATGGGTTTTTAATTTTAAGACCGATTTAAATTTGGCGTTATAATTCGGTTTCTACTTCAGAAGGGAAATCGCTTGACAGAGTGTGGTTGGCATTTATATACTCCCAGACTCTTCTTTAGTAGAAGATCTTATTGGTAACTGCTTGGGCGGGTAGCTCAGTTGGGAGAGCACCGGCCTTACAAGCCGGGGGTCACAGGTTCGAGCCCTGTTCCGCCTACCATTATAGAACGACCGCGGGGTCGTAGTTCAGTTGGTTAGAACGCCGGCCTGTCACGCCGGAGGTCGCGAGTTCGAGTCTCGTCGGCCCCGCCACCTTTAAACAGCCTACAGTCCTAAGACTGTAGGCTGTTTTAGGTTTTTCCAAGGCTGACGCCTTGAGGAAATTCCCTGTTGTACCTCTGCTACTCCTGTAGGGCAGGGCTCTGGACAAAATCACAAGTCCAGCGTCGCGCTGGCCGCGCCAGTGGGCTGCTCGCCGCGGGGGCAAAACTTCCATCCAGAGGCTTGGAGATGTTAGTGTCGCCAAAAAAGAAACAGACTCATTGCTCCCCACGCCAGTGGGTCAGATCAGGCTTTGGACGGTTGCCAAAAGATTGGACTGGTCAAAGCTCCCTTTAATAATATAGGCGTCGGCACCGACTTCTATGCCTCTTCTTTTATCTTCTTCGCGATCGCGAGAGCTGACTATGATAATTGGCACATGCTTGTACTCTGCATCGTTTCTGAGTTTTTCCACGAGTGCAAACCCATCCAGTCTTGGCATTTCAATATCAGAAAGCACTAGATCATATTTGAACTTTTGTGTCTTTTCGAGCCCTTCAATCCCGTCTGATGCTATATCAACTTGATAACCATAAGATTCCAGAATACTTTTCTCGATTTCCCGAGTGCTGACAGAATCTTCCACGATAAGAATATGTTGTTTTTTCTTTTTGGGCGAATGACTTGTTTGTTTGCTTTCCTGAACGATTTTGGATTTTGCCATTATTTTAGGAACATGAAGAAGGATAACCACATCCCCTTTACCCGTAATGGTTGCTCCGCTTGCCAAATCTGAATTTCTCATATGGGAAGGAAGAGGTTTGATTTCCATATCTTCTTCACTTATCAGGTGGTCGATCATAACGCCAATCATTTCATTTCCCATCGCCAGCAAAAGAATGATCGAATCCTCCGGCTCTCTTTCATTAGTTTCGGGGAGATTGATGATTTTTTTTAATTCAGTCACAGGAATTATCTGGTCTCGCAAACGAATGGCTTGTTTATTTACCACTTCAATAATTTCACTTTTTTGAACTCGAATGATTTCGCGAACAGAGCTGATGGGGAAGCCAAATAAGGTTTGTGACACTGAAAAAAGCAGAATCCGCATCACCGCTAAGGTCAAGGGAACGCGAATGGTAAAGCATGTTCCCTTGTCTGGATGGGTTTCTGTTTGAATGGAACCTTTCAATTGCTCAACAATATTTTCTTTCACAACATCCATTCCAACCCCTCGCCCTGAAATATCTGTAATAATGGGGCTGGTGCTAAATCCAGGTTCGAAGATGAGGTTTGCAATCTCCGCATCAGGCATTTTCGATAAATCTTCATTACTCCGCAGATTTCTTTGAATGGCCTTTTTCTTGATCTTTTCAATGGGGATGCCGCCACCATCATCAGATATTTCTATATGAACGCTTTCACCCTCATAGCGGGCTGAAACTTTAAGAGTACCTTTGCGAGGTTTGCCTTTTCTTTTACGTTCTTCAGGCCGTTCTATGCCGTGGTCCACCGAATTACGAATCATATGGAGAAGAGGATCGCCAATTTTTTCTATAACCCGTTTATCCATTTCTGTGTCAACACCTTCCAGGATAAAATCAACCTCTTTTCCTGAAGAAGCAGAAAGGTCACGGACCAAGCGAGGGAATGTTTCAACGGCACTTGATAAAGGCATCATTCTTAATTGCAGCACTTTTTCCCTAAGGCCTTCTGTGAGCAGTCCATGAATATTCATTACATCGCGCATGTTAGACGCATGTTTTTTAATTTTGGAATATAGTGTTTTTGCGATCTCTGCTTCGGGAGTAGAGTTGGTGTTCTGGATTTGCAGGGAAGCTATTTCAGGATTAGTAGAAAATTCCAGGTAGTTTTTGGAGATTTTTAGTATCTCATCAAGATCAATTAATCCCTGTTTCATCCTTCCATGATTGGATAAGATTTCCCCCATAACTTTTATTGAATCGTCCAGCTTTTGTGCTTGTACCTTAATTGATTCTTCGGGGGTCCTGGTTTCAACGGTCTTTTTTAAAGGTTTATTATCAACAACCGTAGAAGTTGTTTCGGGCTCCACCGATTTTTTACTTTTTGGTTTTTTAGCGGTGGGTTGTAATTTTTTTTCTGGTTTTTTTGGGTTGGCTGACAGGGTTTCATTTTTTTCCTCAGAAACCCTCATGGTTTTTTGATCGAGTGCCCGGTCCAATTCAAGGCAAATGCCGTTTTCATCTGTAATGTTTTTCTGCCCGGTCACAGTTTTTTCAACCATTTCTGACATTAGATCTACGGATCGAAAGAAAATTGAGAACAACTCTTTTGAGGGAGGAATTTTTTTGTTTCTCAGGGCCTCAAGCACATCTTCAAACTTATGGGCAACTTCTGAAATATAAGACAATTGTAAAATTTTGGAAGAACCCTTAATTGTATGGGCTGAACGAAATACCTGATTAAGAAGATCAAAGTTTGAAGTATCTTTTTCGTATTCCAAAAGTGAATGGTTAATTTTTGAAATATGTTCGCCCGCTTCTTCGGAAAATTTTCCTATAAATTTGCTAATATCGAAAACCATATTCAACTTTGCTCTAATTAAATTTTATTTCAGGTTTTTTAAATTGTGCTTAAATAAGTGAATCAATTGTTCCTTGTTGTAGGCCAATGGAAAATATGAAAGGTTTCGTTTCTCAATGCTGCTTTTCTCAAGATGTTTCAAGGCTAGAGAATATTCTTTAAAGGCTCCTTTAAAATCTTCCTCGATATTATGCAATTCAGCCAGATGCATATGCGCCGTCCAGCATGAAGGTTGAATGAAAGTCACGCTTTTAAACCATTTAGCCGCATCATTGTGGTTTTCTTCCATGCGCGCAATGATCCCTGAAAGGAGTCGCGCCTCAATATTCCACTCATCTTGTTTTACTACACTTCTGCATAGCTCTTTAGCTTTTTCAAGTTGTTTTAAATTTATATGAATTGTAGCGTAAAGGTTTTGGGCTTCAATATGCGTGGGTTCAAGATCAAGCAGGGCTTTTAAATTGGAAAAAGATTCATCGTAATTTTTTTGTATCGCGTTCTTAAGGCCCATTTCAAAAAGATGGGCCGGGCTTTTTGGGGTAGAGGCCTCCTTTTTCAAAGGTTGAAGTGGTTTTGGGGGAATGGGTATTTTCTTGGAGTTTGAAATTATAGGTCTGGATGGTTTTGGCAGTTTTTGGGGGGTCGGTATTGTTTCGAAATTTTGTTCGCCGACATCTTGCTTTGTGTAAAAAAATCTCTCTTCAATTTCAACAAGTGACAACCTTTCCATGTTGTGTGAAAAAGTTTCTGTGGAGCTCAAAATGAGATGCCCGGTTTCATTGAGTGCGTTGCTTAAGTTTTCAAAAACAACTTTTTTGGTTGGGTTGGGGAAATAGATCGAGACATTTCGATAAAAAATTATGTCGGCATTATTAAGCCATTCTGGAAAAGATGGTTGGGACAGATTACAACGATAAAATTTAACCGCATCTTTAATTGAAGACTCTAGTTGATATCGGTTGTTTTCAGTTATTTTGAAATATTTTTCCCGATAGGGTGCTTCAG